>CAXGUG010000001.1:0-159249 GCA_964012715.1 uncultured Rhodospirillaceae bacterium
GATCCTCCGTTACAAAACAGGATCAAATGCCCCATTTATTTTGACGACGGACACACCAAGCTATCTCTGCTTGGCCTGATCTGGCTCGAAGGCCTTACCCAAATGAGGATCGGGCTGAATTCACTTGTTTGCTTACGCTTACGGCCTGCGCGTGAATACTAAGTGAGCTTGCTCGGACGAACATGGCTTAGGGTTCAACTTCCCCGTGCCATCTCTTCAAAACCAATCTCAATTATAAATTGGCAACGACGGTACATGCATGCGAGCCACATTGGCTCAAACCGGTTTGTGAGTTTGGGGGCTACTCCCCGCGCGACACCAAACCACGCTCGCGGGCCACAACCGCCGCTTGCGAGCGGTTCTGTACGCCGATCTTCTTGAAGATGCTGCGCGCGTGCAGTTTGACCGTGACTTCGTGGATATCCAGATCGCGCGCGATCTGTTTGTTCGGCTTGCCGTCGGCGATCCCTTCCAGGACTTCCATTTCTCGTGGCGTCAGCCCCTCGGCATTGACCTTGCGATCAGCCGCCGCCGCGGCCAGGGCCTGCATGGTTTCAACGGGAACAAAGGTGCCGCCTTCGGCGATCACGCGAAGGGCGCCGGCATAGGCCGAACCGGTCAATGTCTTCGGAAGAAACCCGCGCGCGCCCAAGTCCAAGACCGTTTTGACGTCGCGCATTTTGGCGACCCCGGAAGTCACGGCCACCGCGAGATCGGGATAGGCGCCACGCAATGTACGGACACCTTCGACACCGTCCATGCCGGGCATGGAAAAATCGAGAACCACCAGATCAAAAACCCTCGCCTTCGGGAAGGGCCGAGAGTTTGTCCGTCACTTCTTGTAAGCTGGAGGCGGCCTGAATTTCGATGTCTGGGAAAGCGCGATTGAGATGCTCGCGAACGGCATCTAGGAACATCGGATGATCATCGGCGAATAGAAGCCGCATACTGCTCGCCCCTCTCATACGCACTTATTCAATTTCGGCGGCTCCCCCTTGCCGGAAGGTATACTTTAGTATGCACCAAACACATACCCAGGTCGATACTGATTGCCGGGCGCGCCCCTGCCCCTCGGCCCCTGGATTGTTTTTCTCGCTATCCGTGCAGACCTAACCGCCCCCGCACTTGCCCAGACAAGAATCCTTGCGTATCCATGTCTTTACCGGCGTTTTCTTCAAACAGGCTTCCTGCGGCCCAGGGCCAAATCGCCACCGCGCGGCTGTTCTCCAATTCCTCTGTTTTTGGAAGTGACCGGACGGAAGGCTTTCCTTAGTATTGGAAGAATTGCACCCGATGGTTTGATTCGACCATCGATCGCGTGAGTTCGACCAAACATTAGGGGATCAACTTCCAGATGCGGATAGATCGCCCGCCCTAAGGCGATCACGAGCGGCGAGGAAGAACCGCACAATCAGTGCTACTGCTTGGGCCATGTCGCAGGAAAAGCTCGCTTGAGGCAGAACCGATCTAGAACAAATCGGCGCCTTGTTGCCTTTATTGTGGCGCACCCCATAGGCAGATTCCCACTTTTATCGTCTAGTTTCGAGGCAACGACAACTTTAACAAGCACAATCAAAAAGAACACAAAGATCATGATCCACTTAAATTAGGACGTCAACCAATAAGTGGCTTTTGGTTGTGGGCAGAGGTGAATTTTATGCCGAAAAAAGTGGAGAATCCGCTTTTTCAACAGGGCGCAAGCGGCCAAGCACACGACTATGAACCGGGATTGCATGTTCCAGGTTTTGATGTGGATTTCGGCGTGCGATTAAAGCGGACCGTCGAACAGATCGGGTCGCAAAAGGCCGCGGGCGAAATTGCCGGCGTTAAGCCCGAGATGATCGGGAAGTATATCGGCGGAAAAGCGAAACCTTCGTTTTTCGCCATTCGCGCCTTGGCGGCAAAAGCCGGTATCTCCCTGGATTGGATTGCGACGGGCAAAGGCGCCCCCGAGGCGGCGCCGTCGACCGCCATCTATCCGGGAAGCCCGTGGACCGAAGACGTCGCGGACGACGTCGTTCTCATTCCCCGGTATGGCCTGACCCTTGCCGATGGCACTGGCTCGTTCACCGAGTTGTCGGAATGCCTCGGCCATGTGCCGTTCTCAGGCACGTTCCTGAGCACCAGTCTGACCCGGTGCACGCCATCGAACCTGATCGCCCTGGTTGCCCGGGGCGATTCAATGGAGCCGACAATCTGCGACCAGGACCTTGTGCTGATCGACACGGGGGAAAAGGATCTTCAAGGCGGCCTGATGGCATTCGCCTGTAACGGCAACGCCTATGTCAAACGGCTGCGACCGTTGATCGACGGGGGCATCGAGATCGTCGCCGACAATCATCATCTCTACCCTTCGCAGATCATTTCCAACGAACGGCTCGGGCATCTTCATATTGTCGGTCGGGTCCGCTGGGTCGGCAAACTCATCTAGCACGGCAGAAAAAAGGGCGGTGCCGAAACACCGCCCTAAGATCGGGAGGAGAAACGAATTCCCGGTCGTCTTCCAGATCGTCAGGCGATCCTGACGTCGTGCAGGAACGTCTGCACGATCTGTTGCAGCGAGTTTGATTTCTGCGCCAGTTCCTCGGACGCCCGCAGGACTTCCGATGCGGACCCGTCCGTGTCGTTCGCCGCGACCTGAACCGTCGAGATGCTGGTGCTGACCTGCTCCGTCGCCGAAGCAGCTTGCTCGCAGTTGCGGCTGATCTCCTGCGTCGCCGCCGCCTGTTCCTCGACCGCAGCAGCCACCGCCGACGTCATCTCGTTGACCTCGGCAATCGTCGTCTTGATCAGCCCGATCGCCTGCGCCGCCTCGCCGGTCACCGACTGGATCCGAGACACATGCGCCGCAACCTCTTCCGTCGATCGCTTGGTCTGCGCCGCCAGGTTCTTGACCTCCGACGCCACCACCGCGAAGCCCTTGCCCGCCTCACCCGCGCGCGCCGCTTCGATGGTTGCGTTCAACGACAACAGGTTGGTCTTTTCCGCGATCTCGTTGATCAGCTCGACCACCTGGCCGATCGCCTGCGCCGCGTCGACCAAACCATCGACCTTGGTTTGAACCTGATCGGCTTCGGTCACCGCCTGATTGGCTTTCTCGGACGAGCGGCTCATCTGCTGCGTGATCTCGCCGATCGACGCCGTCAGTTCTTCCGTCGCCGTCGCCACCGTCTGCACCGCAGAGGCCGTTTCTTCCGACGCCGACGCGACCGACGACGACTGACGCGTCGTCTCTTCCGCCGTGCCGCGCATACTGCCGGCCGTCGATTGCAATTCCGTCGACGCCGACGAAACAACGTTCAGCACCTCGCTCACGCTCGTGTCGAACGTCGACGTCAACGTCGCCAGGCGTTGCGCCCGTTCCAGTTGAGCCTGCTGATCCTTCAATTGTTGGGCCTGAAGGTCGCGGTTTTCGATCAGACGCAATCGGAAGAATTCGACCGAACGCGCCATGTTGCCGATTTCATCCTTGCGCCCCTGGCCTGCGGTTTCCTGGTCGTAATCGCCCTCGGCCATCTGCTCCATGAACTGTGCCATGCCATTGATGGGATGAGCGATCACCCGGGCCAAGCCCAACCATGCCAGGATTGCGAATACCAATGCGATCGCGGCGCCGACGAACAACCCACCCAAGGTCATCTTGAATTCGTTGGCAACGGCTTCGCCATTCTTCGCCATCAGACCGACGGCTAGCGCTTTCAGTGAATCCAAGTTGCTGAACGCATTGGCAATCGCCTCGGCACCGTAGCCGTTCGCTTCGAGGACACGCGCCTCGTCAACCGTCAGACGCTGCCGCATCAAAGAAATCTGACGCTCGACCAATTCAGACTGCCATTTACGGATAAAGCCATCCGCGGTTTCGAAGTATTTCCGCGCCGCGTCGACAGTCAATCGCGGACGCAACTTCTCGGTCTGGCCCAAGTACTTCTGCTTCGCATCCTGATAGACCTGGATGTAATCCCGGTCGCCGCTGATCAACAGCCCGCGGATCGCCGCTTGTTGCGCACTTACGAGGGCGCGAACTTCCTCCAGTTCCAATACGACGGCATTGATGCGGGCCGTGTCGTTGACCTGCTGTTGCGCCGAATTGATGTTGACCGTCGTCAGGCCCGCCAGAACAGCGATGATCACGACAAGGGTCAGAAAGGCCGCGATCAGCTTTTTCGGAATCGAGATGTTGTTGATGACGTTCATGTTTCGCTCCTCCCCGCTCACAGCTTTCCGGCGGCTTGCCGGCGGCGGAGTTCAGTCAAATTGACCTCGACCGTCAGGGTGCCGACGGCGTTGGTGCCGTCTGAAATGGACATGTTCACCTGAACGTTTTCCGTTCCGGAATCCTTGTTGACCTCAGGTTCATCAATGAAAACCGCTGTCGGGCCGTTCGGGAACGTCTTTTGGAACTTGGCTTCGTCGCCTTGCCAGAAGTCGCTGGTGATCGCGCTTTGCCCAGCATTCAGGCCTTTGTTGTCCATCACGAAAATTTCGGTATAGAGCCCCAAGGACGAGGCCTGGATCGCCGTCAGATAGCTGGAAAGGGGGCTTGCAAGTACCGCGGTAATCAACGGCTGGTCCTCGACCTTTCGCTCGGCCCGCCATTGCTTGTCCAATTCCAGGATACTGGGTTCGGTCAGGTCCTTGTGCCGCTTGTTGCTGGCTTCGAGCGTCAACATGACAACCGGCGAGCTGGACCAAGCCCGCATCTGTTCAATCAGCTTGCCGGGAATAAGATTGTCGTTTGCCGATAGGCTTCCGATCGGGGCGACCAGAAAAGCCAGAAGCGAGAAAAGAAGTAGTCTAGCCTTGGTGTTCATCCCTGAGTGTTCCTTCGTTTATTAGGACACAAATTATACTATTGGGGTGCGTGAATTTATACTAGACATATGTAATATAACTCCATTCTGGTATACAAAATCCCACGGCGCCTAAGGGTGCGATCCCCCTCAGGCGCCATGAAATTTCCGCGCAATGTCGATTTAATCCGCGCCTCGACGCAGTGTGGTCAGGCCGTCCTGACGTCGTGCAGGAACGTCTGCACGATCTGTTGCAGCGAGTTCGACTTCTGCGCCAGTTCCTCGGACGCCCGCAGGACTTCCGATGCGGACCCGTCCGTGTCGTTCGCCGCGACCTGAACCGTCGAGATGCTGGTGCTGACCTGCTCCGTCGCCGAAGCAGCTTGCTCGCAGTTGCGGCTGATCTCCTGCGTCGCCGCCGCCTGTTCCTCGACCGCAGCAGCCACCGCCGACGTCATCTCGTTGACCTCGGCAATCGTCGTCTTGATCAGCCCGATCGCCTGCGCCGCCTCGCCGGTCACCGACTGGATCCGAGACACATGCGCCGCAACCTCTTCCGTCGATCGCTTGGTCTGCGCCGCCAGGTTCTTGACCTCCGACGCCACCACCGCGAAGCCCTTGCCCGCCTCACCCGCGCGCGCCGCTTCGATGGTTGCGTTCAACGACAACAGGTTGGTCTTTTCCGCGATCTCGTTGATCAGCTCGACCACCTGGCCGATCGCCTGCGCCGCGTCGACCAAACCATCGACCTTGGTTTGAACCTGATCGGCTTCGGTCACCGCCTGATTGGCTTTCTCGGACGAGCGGCTCATCTGCTGCGTGATCTCGCCGATCGACGCCGTCAGTTCTTCCGTCGCCGTCGCCACCGTCTGCACCGCAGAGGCCGTTTCTTCCGACGCCGACGCGACCGACGACGACTGACGCGTCGTCTCTTCCGCCGTGCCGCGCATACTGCCGGCCGTCGATTGCAATTCCGTCGACGCCGACGAAACAACGTTCAGCACCTCGCTCACGCTCGTGTCGAACGTCGACGTCAACGTCGCCAGGCGTTGTCCGCGTTCCGCTTGGCGCTGTTGTTCGATCCGCTGCTCTTCTTCCAATTCCTTGGATCGGATCAGGTTCTCCTTGAACACCTGCAAGGCCCGCGCAACGGCGCCGATCTCATCTTTGTTCCCCAAGGCAGGGATCGCCACCGTCCAATCTCCGGACGCCAGTGTCTCTGTCGCCGAGGTCACTGCCTGCACCGGACGGGTGATGCTCATGGCGACGGCAGCCCCCATGACGATAAACAAGGCGACGACGGATAAGCTGCCGCCCAAAATCAAAAGTTCGATCTTGGCCTGCGTTTCCGACATCATTTGCCGCGCATTGGCGGCGCCCTTTTCGGAGAAGGCAACAAGCTCATCGACGGCCGGCGTAACGTCCAGATAGATGGTGCTCAGCTGCTTGACCGCCGCTTCTTTTTCGACGGACAAGCGGGCGAATGCGTCGAATGACGATACGTAAGTATCCAAGAGTTTGGAAAGCTCCGCCTTTTCCTCGTCGGCCACACTGGTCGAGGCGAGAAGCCCCTTGAATTCATTGCTCCGGGCATGGACGCGGTCGATATACTTCTCATCGCCGCGCAGCATGAAATCTTTCTCATGGCGCCGCATCATCAGCATCTTGACCGTAAGCTTATCCAAATCCGCGGCCTTCAGTTTTTTCTCGATACCATGAACCGCGGTGCGCAATTGCCCCCGAAGGCCTTGCTCTTCATCCAGGCCGAGCGCCTGGATTTGCTCCGCAACCACAGCGAACTGCTTGCCATGAGCGCGAATGGCATTGCTCAGCATTTCCGCGACCACCGCCTTCGTTTCAATCAATCCGCTTTGACGGATTTTCGCCAATTCCCCTTCGAGCTTTTCGACATTTTCGCGATATGCGGCGATGTACTTGACGTCTTGGCGCAACAGGAAATCCTTCTCCGCGCGGCGCATCTGCAGGGATTGCGCCTGGACCACCTGGCTCAAGGTAGCCAATTCATTGTAGGCGGAGATTTCTGCCGTCGACTTGCCGAGCGCTCTTTGGCCGGAGAATTCAATTCCCAGAAGAGCGGCCATCGCCGTGATTCCCAAAATGACAATCGCGCTTACCCGCCAGACGATTTTGACCGACCCAAACAAGGTTTTCGCGGTGGCGCGATCACCGGCGCCAGACAATTCTTCAAAACTTGCAGACACTTCAAGGCCCTCCATCTAGGTCGGCGGCCTGCCCAGCCCAAAAGCCGAAGCACCGTTCCGACACCTTGCCGAACGCCATTGCACGATCTGTTCCAGTTCACGAACCCGGCGCAGAAACCCTAGGCTCCGAGAAGCTCCGCCAACACACGGCCGAGCCGAGATGAGCCGACCGGTTTCTGCAGGAAAGCGTCCGCGCCGTTCGCGCGGGCAGTTTCTTCAGTCAGGGTTTCACTATATCCGGTGCAAAGGACACAGGGAATGTCGGACCGGATGGCCTTGAGTTCCTTGATCAGCTCCATCCCGCGCATATCCGGCATGATCTGGTCAGAGATCACCGCGCGCCAAAGGTCCGGGGTTTCACGAAAGACTTCCAACGCTTCCTCGCCGCCGCTGCACACGCCGACCTCGAACCCTAGACGCTCAAGCCCGATCGACACCATATCCGCAACGTCGCGTTCATCATCGACGACCAACACCATGCCGCGGCCGAAAATCTTTTCAGTTACTTCGTCCGTCGTGTCGCGCTCGGCCTCGGGATCGACGCAGGGAAGATAAATTTCAAACCGCGCGCCTTCGCCGATGCGCGAGCGCACGTGCACCGCGCCGTGATGCGCCGTGACGATCCCATGAACCACCGCCAACCCCAGTCCGGTTCCTTTTCCCGCCTCTTTGGTGGTGAAGAACGGATCGAAGATGCGCCGCAGTACGGGTTCGGGAATCCCCGGCCCCGTATCCTCGACGGACACCAGCACATGATCCAACGACGGCTCCACGGCGCCGGCCGTCAGCATCCATTCCTGCGGGCCCGTCTGCCGAATGTCCAGAAAATCGCCGGGCGCGGTTTGGATCACGCTACCGCTCGCCTGCAAAACATCGGACCCGGCGGGCACGCGAGAGACGCTGATGTTGATCACCCCATCGACGCCATGCAGGGCATCGTTTGCATTGACGCCCAGGTTCATCAGCACCTGCGACATTTGGCCGGCGTTGGTCATCGCCGCCACGCGCTCGTCAGACGGATGAAAGACGACGCGTGTCGTGACAGGCAACGATCCCGTCAGCAAGCTGACGGCTTCTTCGCCGACCGTATTCAAATCAACCACGGCTTGCTCTCCGTGCGACGCCCGGGAGAATGCCAAGATCTGACTGACGAGTTGTTTCGCCCGATCGCCCGCTCGGGCGACACGCAAGGCGAAATTATGCTGCGGCGTGCCTTGCGCCAAATCTTCGATGAGGAATTCATTGAAGCCCATCATCGCGCCCAAAAGGTTGTTGAAATCGTGCGCGATCCCGCCGGCAAGCCGTCCGATGGCTTCCATCTTTTGGGCCTGTTGGAGTTGGGCCTCGATCTCACGAAATTCAGAAACGTCGACGTAGAAAGAGCAAACGCCCGTCACCTGCCCTTCCGGGGTCACCATCGGCGCGGTGATCTTGGTCGCCACCAGCTTGCGGCCATCGGCGCAGGTGATGGCGGTCTCTTTCATCACCGGCGCGCCTTCCTGGACCGCCCGGTTGTCTTCCTCGTCGATAATCGTCGCGAAGTTGGGGCCGAACAGATCAACCGCGCGGCGACCGACGATATCCAGCAGATCCCATCCCTTCCATTCCAGGAAAGTCTTGTTCATCGCCAAATATCGGCCGCCCGTCGTTTTAATGGTGATGCCCGCGGGCGCGTTCTCGAACAGCCCGCGGAAGCGGGCCTCGCTTTCCTTCAGCGCCGCATCCGCGCGCTTGCGATCCGTCACGTCCATGATCGCCGTGCCCACGCCGGACATCTCGCCCTTGTCGTCACGCACGGGGAACTTAATGAACTGCAGCGTTCTGGAGCCGTCTCCTTGCGGGATCATGGACGCCATTTCGAATTCCATCGCCACCCCGGACTTCAACACCTTCTGCTCGTATTGGGAAACCCGCTCCGCTTCCTCCGGCGACAACAGATCCTGGATGCTCATGCCGATCAATTGATCCGCAGGATGGCGAACCCATTGGGCGAAACTTTCGTTCACGAACTGGAAGCGGCCCTCCTTATCCTTGAGGTTCAGCAGCATCGGCGCGTTCTGGGTGATCGCCTGAAGTCTGGCTTCGCTCTCGCGGATCGCCTCTTCCGCCTTGCGTTGCCCGGTGATGTCCAAGAGCAGGCCTTCGACGATCCAGCCGTCCGCATCTTCCTGAACGACGCGGCTGCGGCGGAAGACCCACCGCTCCTCCTGATCCGCCGTAATCAAACGGAATGTCGTCTCACGGGGGGCGCCGGCACTTACGACTTCTTCGACGGTGCTGTTCACATGTTCCATATCTGAGGGATGGAACAGACCCATATCGCCGCTGTTGATCCGTCGCGTCACCTCCTCGGAGGAATAGCCGGTGATCTCTTCGATGCCTTCACTGATGAATAGAGCCTCGCCGGATAAGTCCTTGTTGATACGCGACCGGAACACCGCACCCGGGACGTTTTCGACCAAGGTGGAGAGTTCCCGTTCGCGCTGGCGCAGATCGGTCACATCGACACTGACCGACACCACCCCGGCGATCTCGCCTGTTTCGTCTCGGAACGGATACTTTCTGATTTGAACCGTATGGTTTGACCCATCGGCCATGACGCGTTCGGTCTCTCGATCAAAACCGATGCCTTTGGAACGCACCAATTTATCTTGTTCATCGACATCCTTTGGATCGATACCCATCAAATCCGCGATCTCGGAAATGTCACGCCCAAGAACATCTTCCGGCTCAAGGTCGTACCAAGCGCAGAACGTCTGATTCACCAGATTATAGCGTCCCGCCTCGTCGTTCATGATCAAGGCGACCGGCAGATTGTCGATCAGGGATCGCAGCAGCCGTTCATGGCGCTGCAGTGCCTTACGCGCCTCGACTTCGACCGACACATCGATACCGATGGACCCGATCCGGACGATTTTCCCGTCGTCATCGTAGATCGGGAACTTGGTGACGTTGATCGTGTGCAGACGGCCATCCAGGAAAGGCCGCTCGACCTCGCGTTTCAGCAAAAGACCGCTTTCCAAAACCCCTAATTCCTGGGTATCGCGGCGCGCGTTCTCTTCCGCGCTTTGGACGTCTTCGTTTAATACGACGTCTTTGCCGATCAAGGTCTTGGGGTCGATGCCGTACCATTCCTTGAACATAGAATTCGCGCGCTCGACCCGTCGGTTCGCATCCTTGATCAGAATCGCGGCGGGCAGGTGCTCGATGATCGAACTGAGCAAGGCTTCGCTTTCCCGAAGCTCTCGGGTCCGGTCCGCGACCGTGAGTTCCAGGCTTTCCGCCTGCCGGGCCAGGGCCTCTTCCGCTTCCTTGCGGTTCGTAATGTCGTAGTGCCAGACCAGCGCCGCCCGCTGCCCTTCGAACATCACCAAACGCGAGTGCATCAGCACCCAGCGCAGCGCACCATCCAGACGGCGACGGTGTACTTCGATGCCGTCGAAACCGCCGGTCTGGTCGAACAGATTGCTCAGTCTCTCCAACTGGCTTTGATCGACATAGGTGTCCGACATCGCGACGGCGTTCAATTCTTCCTCGCTTTTCGCGCCGAACAATTCCAGGAAGCTGCGGTTCACGAACAGGCGGCGACGGGGTTCGCGGGCGACGATGGCGATGCCGACGGGACTGCGTTCCAGAATGCCCCGCATCGTGGATTCCGAGCGGCGCAATTCCAGCTCCGCCCGTCGTCGCTCGGCGATCTCTTCCGTGAGTTCCACCGTCCGCTCGGCGACCATCTCTTCCAGTTTTCCGAGATGCGCCTGCAGGGCGAGCTCCGACCGGCGCTCGTCAGTGATGTCGACCATCGCCGTGCCGACCCCGGTCACCTCACCCGCACTGTCGCGGATGGGAAACTTGAACTGCCGCAAGGTGACGGGCACGCCGCTCCTCTTGTGTCCAAACACGGTCTCCGTTTCGAACACCACGACCTTGCCGGTTTCCAGGACTTCGCGATCCGCATTCTCGATGCGCCCCACGGCTTCCGCTGGCAAAAGATCACGAGACGTCTTTCCAATCAGCTCCTCAGCGCTGCAGCCATGCCACTCGGCGAAGGATGAGTTGCTATGCTGATAGACGCCGTTCCGGTCCTTCAACGACAGCATGATCGGGACGTTATCGGTAATCGCCATCAGGCGCGCCTGCATGTCTTCCAGCGCCTGCTGAGCCATCTTCTGTTCGGTGATATCAAGCAGCGCCGTCCCCACGCCCATGATCACGCCCTCGGCGTCCAACACCGGGAATTTGATCATTCGGAAGATCATGGGATTGCCGTCGGGGCGATGATGGAGCCGCGACACGCCTTCATGGACTACGACCTCGCCGGTCTCGATTACCTTCTTCTCATAGCCTTCAAGAACATTGGCGCGTTCCGCGGTCAGCAGATCGGACGCGCGCATCCCGGGCACGTCGCGAACGTTGATTTCATGCCAGTCCGCAAAGCTCTTGTTGGCTTCGATATAATGTCCGTCCAACCCCTTCAGGCACAGCATGATCGGGACGTTATCGGTGATCGCGCGCAACCGCGCCCGCGCGTCTTCCAAGGTCCGCTGGATGTCTTTCTGGTCTGAAATGTCGGTCCACAGGGTACCGACCATTTCCACCTGGCCGCTCTGGTCGTAGATCGGGAATTTTGAAACCAAAGCCGCGCGCTCTTCGCCGTCTCGCCCGATCCGGGTCGACTCGCTGGTAAAGGACTTTCCTTCTTCCAGAACCTGGCGGTCTTCTTCGGCAATCGCCGCCAGGATACTCGGACTGTTCAGCCCAAGCTCGTCGATCCCCCGGCCATAAGCTTCTTCGGCGGTGACCCCGTAATTGCGCTCATAGACCTTGTTGACGAAGACGTACCGCCGATCGCGATCTTTCAAAGACAACGAACTCGGCAAGGCGTTGACGACTTCCCGGAAACGATTTTCGACGGACTGCCGCTCGCGTTCCGCCGCCAGTTGCTCCTGACGCGTCATGATCAACGAGGTCAATGCCGCCAACGACCGGGCCAGGGACTGCTCTTCCAAGGTCCATTCCCGGGGGTCGCCGACATGCTCCAGGCACAACACGCCTTTCAGTTGGTCGCCGATATGGACAACGGCATCCAGCATCGACGTGATGCCGAACGTTTCCAGGTATTCACCCGTGAAATCGCTTGTTCTCGGATCGGACCAAGCGTCATGGGCGTCGATCACCTCGACCTGTTGCAGTGCTCTGAAATAGTTGGGGAACTCGTCCAGAGACAGCACTGTGCCGCTGTCGTGGCGCGCGCCTTCCCTAAGGTAGAGGTCAAGGCATTCAAGGTGTTCCATATTCTTCGCCGCCCGCCATACGCTGACACGTTCAACGCCCAAGGTCTCCGCAGCGACCTCGGTCAACAGGGCGAAGGCCTCGGCGGCATCGGTCGACGCCATGGCGTCGCTGGCGACGATCTTGTCCAGAGCCTTATGGTAGCTGCGCAAGATGCGCTCCCGCTCCAGGCTCTCCTTTTCAATCGACGCCCGCTCGGTAACATCAACGGCGAGTGAACCGATCCCCATCAATTCGCCCGTATCAGCAAGAACCGGGAATTTTACGATTTCCAGGCGATGGGTTGATCCGTCCAAGTACGCCCGATCCAACGAACGGGTAACGGTGCCCCCTTTATCCGCGACCTCGGTTTCTTGATCGCGGGACAACTGCCAAGCATCACTCCATTGAGGGAACGTCTCTTCACTGGTGTGGCCGAGCAATTCGCCTTGGGTGACCCCATAGCGGCGCGAGAACTCTTTGTTGACCAACATGAACCGGCCATCCGGCTGCTTGACCGTCAAGCCATGGGGAAGGTTGTCGATAATCGCGGAGAGCAAGGCTTCGTTGCTGCGCAGGTTCTCCTCGCTGCGGACGCGTTCGATCTCGGCGGAGACACGCCCCGCGAAAAACTCCAGGATCGAGGCCTGCACGTCGTCGACATCCATCGGCCCGCGGCACATGGCCACGACCACGCCCTTGCAGACACCATCCAATCCGCTGAATGGGATGCCGATAAAGCTCTCGATGCCGCGCCGATTGATTTCCGCATGATCCGGAAAGCGTTCCCGCAAGCCGCTGGAGACGGTGCAGATGCGGTTTTCCAGGACGACCGCTTCGCAAGGGCTCCCGGCCAACGGGTATTGGAAGTTTTCCTGGAACTCTCCGCCATCGAGAAAGACGACGGTATCGACAAACTTTCTGTCCGGCAGGACTCCGCCGATGAAAATAAGATCGGCCCGGAGCTCATCGCCCAGCGCCACGACAAATTTACGCAGGAATTCTTCGCCCGCCGTGCGGGCTGTTGCCTCGACAATATTCCGGATCAGCGTTTCCATCGTCACGCCGGTCTTGGCGCGCGGTTTTTTCGCTGGCTCTCGTTTCTTGCCTGGCATCCACCCCCTCCCGGAAAAGCCAAGTTCATCCAGGAACAGATCACGCAATCGGTCCGGCGGAAATGCCTGTGATGACAATCTTTCCATCCGGGGCGCGGTTGGGCAAGGCGGAACCTTTCCGGTTTAAGCGGATTCCGGAAAATCACGGCGGCGGGCGCGTTCCGACCAGATGTCGGAGACGACGCCGATCCGGTGCGCCGCCCGGCGGAGCTGCGACGTATTGTCGTCGCTTAGCCGCAAACGATTGGGGTCAGCGCTATCGGTCGCATCGATGATGTTTTCGAAACCGGCCCGCAAATCGACCAATGCCCCCTGGTATTCGGCGACTTGGGTACGCAGGTCGCGGTTTTCACGGTCGACGTTGTCGAGCGCCGCCGAAATTCGGTCGAGGACCGCTTGTTTCCGGCGCAACGACGGACGTTGGCCGCGAATGTCCTTCGGCTCATGCGACATCGGCCAAAGCCTCCGAAAGAGCGGAATCAAGGTCGCGCGGGCCAAACGGCTTGTGCAGGACCTTGGCGTTGGCCAGGACTTCGAACAGATTTTCGTAAGGGCGGATGACGCCCTTGTAGCCGCCCGTCATCCCGAGGACCGGAACCTTGACGCCGAGTTTGTTCAATTCGGTCACCAGTTCGATCCCGTCGGCGCCGGGCATGAAAATATCGGTGATGATCGCATCCACGTCCCGCTCGCGCAGAACTTCCAGGCACCGCTGGCCATTTTCGGCCGATGCCGGCTCATGCCCAAGTCGTTCAAGCAATTGAACGACATAGGCCAAGTGGTCGTCATCATCGTCAACTACGAGGACTCTCGCCATTTTGGCTTCCCTTATTACTTAAGACGCCCAAGCTGACGATGTCCGCCGTTTGGATATTTCCGTCCTTTTCTTTCAACAGAATATCATCATGTAGCCAGCATTCATGCTGACCGGTAGACGAGTCACCCATGCAAAAAAGTATGGGGGTACCCTATACCTGCCCGCATTGCGAAACCCACCGGAAAGGAAACCATCCCGGTGGGGCCCCGCAATTGAACTGATATCAGGAACCGTATTTGACGCTGCAACCGTAGGGGCGCGTCCCCTGCGGCTTGACCGCTTCGCCCGCTTTCATCTGCGCCAAGGCGGTCAGCACATAATTCTGCGCCTTGGGCACGTCGTTCACATCGGCGGATTTGATGCTGTCGATGGCGCCGTGATAGGTCAGCGTTCCCTTGGCGTCGATGATGAACATATGGGGCGTTGTCCGGGCGTCGTACAAACGCCCGATGCTGCCCGAGGGGTCGAGCAGAACCGCCGACGGATGCGCCTTGCGATCGACCGTCAAGGCATCGGCCTGCGCCGGGCTGACGTTGCCCTGTTCGCCCGGAGCGGACGAAATGACGGACAGCCAGACGACGCCGTCTTCCGCCGCCTTCTTCTGGGTCATTTGCATGTTGCCGGAGTTGTAGTGCTTACGCACGAAAGGACAATCGTGATTGGTCCATTCCAGGATCACGGTCTTGCCCAGAAAATCGCTGAGGCTGACCTTGTTGCCTTTGGTATCGATGCCGGTAAAGGTCGGCGCCGGGCTGCCGACGACCGGCTCGGCCATGGCGGGCGCGGCCTGAGCAAGCATCACGCCGCTCAGAACCGATACGGAAAGGAAGGCCGCAAAGCGGCGGCGCGAAAGAGTTTTCATTGGTGAACTCCCTGCAAGTCGATTGATGAGATTGCAGGGATTGTACCTAAACCACCGGACCCGCCGCGAATGACATCTTCGTGTGCGTCGGGGTTTCGGCGAAAACGCTTAGGCGACCCGGTTCAGCAACCGCGCGCGGATGGTGCCCGGCAAATCGCGGATATCGGCCAGAATCTTTTCCGCTTCTTCCACCGCGTCTTCGGCTTCCAGCACGACGTAACCGATTTCGCCGTCGGTCTGATAAGTCTGCGCCGCGATGTTAACTTGATGACGGGCGAACACTTCGTTCAAGCGCTGCAATTCGCCCGGCAGATTGCGCTGCACCTGGATGAAACGGGTGCCGCCCTGGCGCGCCGACAACTGCGCTTGCGGGAAGTTGACCGAGCCTTCGGTCGAACCGACATCGGAATATTCGACCAGCTTGCGGGCCACTTCCTCGCCGATGCGCTCCTGCGCTTCTTCGGTCGAGCCGCCGACATGCGGCGTCAGGATCACGTTGTCCAGGCCCTGCAGGGGCGACACGAACGGATCGGAATTGGACGACGGTTCTTTCGGGAACACGTCGACGGCCGCACCGCCCAGGTGCCCGTCCGTCAGGGCCGCGGCGAGGGCCGGAATATCGACCACCGTCCCGCGCGAGTTATTGATCAGGTACGAACCCTTTTTCATCGCCCGCAGCTCGGCTTCACCGATCATGTCCTTGGTTTCGTCGGTTTCCGGAACATGCAGGCTGACCAGGTCGGACTTGGCCAACAATTCGTTCAGGGTCTTCGCCGGCATGGCGTTGCCGTGGCGCAGCTTGTCCGTGCGATCGTAATAGATGACCCGCAGGCCCATCGCCTCGGCCAGGACCGCAAGCTGGGTGCCGATATTGCCGTAGCCGACGATGCCCAGGGTCTTGCCCCGGACTTCCTTGGACGCCGTCGCCGACTTGTCCCAGCCACCGGTATGCGCCGCCTGCGAACGCGGGAACGTGCGGCGGAACAGCATGACGATTTCGGCAATGGTTAGTTCGGCCACCGAGCGGGTGTTGGAGAACGGCGCGTTGAAAACGGGAATACCGTTGTTCCGCGCGGCTTCCAGGTCAATCTGGTTGGTGCCGACAGAGAAACAGCCGACGGCCATCAGCGACGGGGCGGCGTCGATCACTTCCTTCGTCAACTGGGTCCGCGACCGGATACCCAGGATCCGCACGTCCTTCAGCTTGTCCTTCAACGCGTCGCCGTCGAGCGCCGTCTTCAACCGTTCGCCGTTCGAATAACCGGCTTCCTTGAAAATGGCGGACGCGGTCGAGGAAATGCCCTCGAGCAGCAGGACTTTGATCTTTTCCTTGGGCAGGGACGGATTCTGAATCTTGGACATGGGATCGTCTGGTTCGTTCACTTTATTGAGGATGGATTATTGCGGCGCAACATGCCGGACCCGACCGCGCGGCGCAAGTGATATGCGCCCACCCGTCGCCCATTTCCGTCCCGCCATTACTAAAGATTCTAGACATATTAGGAAAATACGTTGCAACTCAGCTTGGATCAGTCTCAAAATTGTCCTGACCCGGCATAAGACTGGGCACATTGGTCAATTAGGGAGGACCACCATGAGAAAACTACTGGCGGCCGCGTTCGCGGCCATCCTGGTTTCCGGCGGCGCTCAGGCGGCGGTGGTGACCGTTACCTTCAACATCACGACCGATTCCGGCCTTGGGCCGACGATCGGCACGATGATGTTCGAGGATTCGAGCGAAGGGCTGCGGATCATGCCTTCGGTAAAGGATCTGCCCCCGGGGAAGCACGGCTTCCACGTTCATCAAAATCCCGATTGCGGACCGAAGGATAAGGACGGCAAATCCGTTCCCGGTCTGGCTGCCGGCGGTCATTTCGACCCCAAGGGGACCGGCAAGCACGAAGGGCCGCAAGGTAAGGGGCACCTTGGCGACCTGCCGTTGCTGAACGTCGAATCCGACGGCATGGCCTGGGAGGAAATCGTGGCGCCGCATCTGAAGGTCTCTGACCTTACAGGGCGGTCGATCATGATTCATGCCGGTGGCGACAACTTCTCCGACTCTCCCGCTGCCTTGGGCGGCGGCGGCGGTCGGATCGCCTGTGGCGTCGTCGGCAAGTAAGCTCGACGCCTAAACCGATACCTATCAACCACTTGCGGGGGGCCGCGCCTTTGCGCGCCCCCCACTTTTTTCATCGAACCGACAACAACCTAGCCGCGACCGATCCACGGCATCTTGGTCGCCTGAATGGTCAGGAACTGCACCGTCGTATCCATCGGCAGGTTGGCCATGAACAAAACGGCCTCGCCGACGTGTTGCGCGGGCATGCGCGGTTCGGGCTTGCGGGTGCCATCCGATTGTTTGACGCCTTCGACCATGCGCTCGGTCATCGGCGTCGCCGCGTTGCCGATGTCGATCTGGCTGACGGCGATATCGTACTTCCGGCCGTCCAGGGCGGCGGTCTTCGTCATGCCCGTGACCGCGTGCTTGGTCGCCGTATAAGGGATCGAGTCGGGGCGCGGCGCATGCGCCGAAATGGAGCCGTTGTTGATGATCCGCCCGCCCATCGGGGATTGCGCCTTCATCACCCGGAAGGCTTCCTGAATGCCAAGGAACACGCCCGTCAGGTTGACATCGATAACCCGCTGCCAGTCTTCCAGTTCCAAATCTTCCAACGGGATGCCCGGCGCGTTGGCGCCCGCATTGTTGAACAGCACGTCGACCCGGCCATGGGCGTCCACCGTCGCCTTGAACATCGCCTTGATTTGGGCCGCGTCGCTGACATCGGTCGGCTGAACCAAGGCGCGGGCGCCGTCGGCCCCGGCCAAGGCCTTGGTTTCTTCCAGCATGTCGGCACGGCGGCCCGCCAGGGTCACGGAATAGCCGTCGGCCAACAGGGCCAATGCGGCCGCCCGGCCGACGCCGGTGCCCGCCCCGGTCACGATGGCGATTTTCGAAGCAGGGGCATGGGGTTGCGAGGTCATGGATGTCTCCTTGATGCAGATCATTTATTCTCTGTGATAGACTTATAGAATACCCCATCACCGCGTATCAGGGTTTTTGCACCCGTACGCGCTCAGGGATAATTGGAGGAACAATTCCATGGCCTATACTTTGGACGCGCTGGCTGGCGACATGAAACAGGTTCTGTCGCAGGGTCAAACCCCCGCGCAACTCGAACAGACCCGCCAATTGGTCGAAAAAGCGTTGAAAGACAAAGACTTCGTCGAAGCTCACCTGGGTGACAACGCCGAAGGCGAACGCAAAATCATTTATGAAGACCCTGACCTGGGCTTCTGCATCCTGGCCCACGTCTACAAAGGCGCCAAAACCGGCGATCCGCACGATCACGGTCCCGCCTGGGCCATCTACGGCCAGGCATTCGGCGAAACTCAGATGACCGAATACGACATGGTCGAAGCCCCGCACGACGGCAAGCCGGGTAAGGTCAAACCGCGTGAAACCTATAAAATGGTTCCCGGCGACGCCCGCGTTTATCAGGTCGGCGACATTCACTGCCCGCATCGGGACGGCGAAACCCGCCTGATCCGGATCGAGGCGATGAACATGAACGGCGTGAAGCGCACGCCGCTGGTGGCTGCCTAAGTCTTTTTCGATCCCCAATTCGGCCCCACCGTCGGCAACGGCGGTGGGGTCATTGGTTGGGATTATCGGTCGCTTGACTGAATAGCTTCCAACTTTTCCAAGCTGTCGGACGTCAGCTGCACTGAAACGTTGCCGACAGTGGAACGGATAATCAAATCGACGAACCAGATTCCGGGCGTCAATTCCTGCGGCGTCCCGATGTCGATTCCGACCACATCTTCAATATCGATGGATAGGTTCTTGTTGTCGTGAAACGAAATCGCGGCAACGGTCTTTTTTGCGTCGGCTGGGGGCATGGCTCCATCCTCGGTCTCGTTGACCGGCACGTTCCGGTCACCGCCAGCTTGCCTTTAGCCCGCGTCCGCTGCAACCCCCGCTTTGGGCATAGATACGATCCGATCGACTAACCCAGGACGGCCTGCGCCGCCAATCCGGCCAGGAACGATCCAGCCAGGCCCAAGGCGATGTACCACAGGAAGGTGCCCCGTTTGACCAGGGCCCAAACCGCCATCGCGGCGGGGATCGAGGTCACGCCCCCCGCAATCATGAAGGCCATCGCCGCACCCGGCGCCATGCCCAGGTCCATCAATGCATCGACCGTCGGAATGGCGGCGAAACCGTTCAGATAGGCCGGAACCCCGACCACGACGGCGGCCGGGACGGTCCACCATTCACCGCCGCCCAGCCAGCGCCCGACCTGATCGGCGGGGATATAGGCGACCATCAAACTTTCCACCAAAAAGGCCAGGCTCAGCCATTTGAACAGGAACCAGCCGGTGGTCAGGCTTTCGTCGCGGAACAAGGCGCGGCGCGGCTCCTCACGCCAGAATTTCCATTCGATAGCCCCGCTTTGCAGGGCCTTGCGGCGCGCGGCGCAGCAACTCGTCACCGCCCCCTTCAAGGGATCGGCGAACGCCCCGCGCGCGACCAACGCCTGGGTGCCGTACCCGGCGACAAGACCCATGGCCACAGCTGCGGCGGCCTTGAACACCGTGAACGGCAGACCGAACACCGCCGACATCAAAATGAAAATCTGCGGGTCCATCAGGGGCGAGGCGATCCAGAACGCCATGACCGGGGCCAGCGGCACGCCGGCCGCCAACAGCCCGGCGATGATCGGCACGACCCCGCAGGAACAAAACGGCGAGAACGCCCCGAACACGGCGGCCAGGAACACCGCCGTTCCCTGGCGGGCGGCGAAGGCGCGTGCGATCTGTTGGTCCAGGCCCGTCGCCTTGGTCCAAGCCGCGGCCAAAACGGACAATAGGAAGAACGGCGCGATGAACCCATAAGCCTTGAGAACGAACAGAACGCTGCTCTGCGCCTGGGCAAGGTCGATCGCGGCCAGCACGCCGACCACGGCCAAGGTCGCAAGCATCACCCGGTCGAGGCGGCGCAGGCGCGCGGCCAGTCCCGTCGCTGGTTTCGGCGCATCTTCACGGATCGAAATGTTTTCCGGCGGGGTCAGGATGGTCTCGCTCATCGTTTGGCTTCCTTCGCTTGAACGTCGTCGACGGCGCAGCAGGAGGTTTCGACGCCGGTGCAGCATTCGTCGGCCAGGAAGCCGATCAGGCCCCGCATGGCCTCGAAATTGGCGCGACAGCGCAGCACCCGCCCCTCGCGCGATTGCACCACCAGACCGGCCCAGACCAGCCGCGACAAATGATGCGACAGGGTCGAGCCGGGAATGCTCAGGTGGTCCTGGATTTCACCCACCGCCAAGCCGCCCTCGCCCGCCTTGACCAGCAACCGAAAGGCATCGAGCCGATGGGAATTTCCCAATTCAGCCAATTGCTGCGCGGCGCGGTCCGAATCCAATACGTTTTCCATGGCGCGCAGGGTATCACCGCCCCGGACGGAGTCAACGATATTTCTAGAATTATAGAAATGAAGACCTGTTCAGCACATCACGCAGACAAGAACGCCCGCCGGATGGCCGGCGGGCGCGTCTCGTCTAAATCTCGAAATCCGGTTCACGCGGCGGCGGCGCGGCCTTTGTAAAACGGGCGGTCGCCCCCGGCGGTGCTGCGATGCATGCGGCGCGGCTGGTTTTCGTCATAGTCGCGCACGGCGTAGTGCATGGTCACGCGGTTGTCCCACATCACCAGGTCGCCCGCCGTCCAACGGTGGCGATAGACGTTTTCCGGGCGGGTCGCATGGGCCATCAGGTATTCCAGGATCGGACGGCTTTCCTCAATGGTCATATCCGCGAACTGGGTGGTGAAGAACGTATTGACGTATAGCGCATCGCGCCCCGTGTCCGGATGGGTCCGCACCGCCGGATGACGATAGGACGCCAGCCCTTCGGGAATTTGTGGCGAGTCCGTATCCGGCTCGGCGAGGTTGCGGCGGCGGATGGCGTCGGGCGAATGCATCGCGTCCATGGTCCGTAGGATCGCCTGCATCCCCGGCGACAGGGTTTCCAGCGCCCGATACATATTGCAGAACAGGGTGTCGCCCCGGCCCTCGGGCACGATCCGCGCATGCAGGAACGACATGGCGGGCGGGCGTTCCGACGCCGAGATATCCGAATGCCAGAAATCGTTGCGCGCCCCGCGCCGCCCCGGCTTGGTTTCCAGCACGATCACTTCGGGGTTCTGATTATCGACCCCCTGGCGCGCACCATAAGGATGCCCTTCGACCGGGCCGAACCGCTGCGAAAAAGTGCTTTGCGCGGCAGGCGTCAAATCCTGCCCCGGAAAGGTCAGGACCAGATACTCGTTCAGGGCGTCGACGATCGCGGAAAAGGTCTCGCTGTCCAGATCCTGCGACAGATCGACGCCGGTCACCCGCGCCCCGATGGCGCCGGTCAGGGGATGAACTTCAATAGGTTGCGTGCGGCTCATGGCATTGCCTCCCGTGCGTGAACCGAACCGGCGCCGGGAAGTTTTGTTTCTTCTCTCAAGGGCCGGAACTGACCGGCCGCCTCCCGGCCGGAGATAACTATATCGTTATTCTGACCCCTTGCCGCGACGCCGTCTAGTATCAGAAAAACATGAAATTCAAACCGATCGGAAATTTGCGTACCCGCAACGAAGTTGGATTGCCCGGCCAACGCCTCGGAGATAGGCTCGACCTATGATCAAGCTTCATGACTTTCTTCCCTCGGGCAATGGCTACAAATGCCGGTTGATGCTGCGGTTTCTGGGCCGCCCCTTCACCCTGGTCGAATACGACATCACCCAGGGCGAAACCCGCACGCCGGAATTTCTAAGCCGCCTCAACCCCAACGGGCGCATTCCGGTGCTGGAGTTGGACGACGGGCGCTGCCTGTCTGAATCGGGTGCGATCCTGAATTACCTGGCGCGGGGCACGGATTTCCTGCCCGAAGACGACTGGGCCCGTGCCAAGGTTCTGCAATGGATGTTCTTCGAGCAGTACACGCTGGAGCCGACCGTCGCCGTTCGCCGCTTCTGGCTGACGGAACAGGAAGCCCCCCTGACGGAAATTCAACGGGCGCAATTGCCCCTGAAACTGGAACAGGGCCACGCCGCCCTGGGCGTGCTGGAAAAAGGCCTGTCCGACGGCCCCTGGCTGGTCGGCGGCAAGCCGACCATCGCCGACATCGCCCTTTACGGATATACCCATGTCGCCCCCGAAGGCGGCTACGAGCTGGACGCCTATCCGAACATCCGCGCCTGGTTGGCGCGGTTCCAGGCCCTGCCGGGTTATTTCCCGATCACCCAACGGGATTTCACCTGACCCCGGGGTCAATCGGCGGCGTCGCGCCACGTATCAGGATTTCCTGATTTGCGATATACTGGTCGAAAACCGCGCCAGCGGTCATAGACGGGAGACGCTAGCATGAACGTGAAACACATCCTGGAACGCAAGGGCAGCGCCGTAACCACCATCAAGCCCAGCGCCACCATCGCCGAGGCCGCGCGCCTGTTGGCCGAGGCCCGGATCGGGGCGATCGTGGTGTCGGAGGACGGGGCCGGCATCGACGGCATTCTGTCGGAACGCGACATCGTCCGCGTCATCGGCACCGACGGCCCGGCCATGTTGGATCGGCCCGTGTCCGCCGCGATGACCGCCAACGTCGTCACCTGCAAACCCGAAGACCGCCTGAACGTGCTGATGAGCATGATGACCCAGCGCCGCATCCGCCACCTTCCGGTGGTCGACAACGGGCGCATGACGGGCGTCATTTCCATCGGCGACGTGGTCAAGGAACGCATGGACGAGATCGAGGCTGATGCAGCCGCCATGCGCGACTACATCACCGGCGCGACCGGCTGACCCCACCCACCCCGCAGACCACCGCATCTAAGGACAAGACATCACCATGACCACCGAGACCACGCCGGGGGATGCCCTCGTGCTTTATCACGCCTGGGCTTCTTCCGCGTCGCGCAAGGTTCGCATGTGCCTGGCCGAAAAGGGCCTGCCCTATGACGGACAGATCGTCGACCTCAACAAGTTCGAACATCACGAAGACTGGTACAAAAAGCTGAACCCGTCGGGCATCGTTCCGGCGTTAATGGTCGATGGTCGCCCGCTGGTGGAAAGCAACTTCATCAACGAGTACCTTGACGAAGCCTATCCGGAGCCGCCCTTGCGCCCGACCGACCCGTTGCTGCTGCACGACATGCGGCTGTGGTCCAAATACATCGACGACACCTGCCTGCCCGCGATCCAAAAGCACAATTGGATGCACCATTTCCACCCCATGGCCCGCGAATGGTCGGACGCGGAATTGGAACGCCGCCTGGCCGCGATCCCGACCGAGAACCGCCGCCATGTGTGGTACCGCATGGCGCGCGATCCCTATACCGAGGCTGAATTGGAAACCGCATTGAACATCCTGCGCGACATGCTGGACCGGATCGAGGCCCGCGTCGCGGAGACCGGCTTCGTCACCGGCGACCGCTATTCCCTGGCCGATATCGCCGCCGCCCCTTACGTGATCCGGACCGAGGAACTGGCGCCCGAGGAAGTCTCCCCGGCCAAGCGCCCCGCGACCGCCGACTGGTGGCAGGCGATCAAGGCCCGCCCGGCCTACAAGGCCGCCTGGATGGAGCCGTTCAACGAACAGTGCTGGTCGGGGTGGATGCCGCCCGCGGCCTGATCAAACGGCGGAGAAATCCGGCTTGGGCAGGGTTTCGATCTCCGGCTTGCCGAACAGGTAGCCCTGGAAATAGTCCGTCCCCAGGGTGCGCAGCGCGATCATGTCTTCCACCGTTTCCACGCCTTCGGCGACGACCTTGATACCCAGGGCTTGCGCCGTCTTGATGGCGCCCTCGGTGATCGTCGTCTTGACCATATCCCCGGCAATCCCCTGGCACAGTTCCATGTCCAGCTTCAGGACCTGCGGCTTGAACTTGGTCAACAGGTTGAGGCCCGCATAGCCCGCACCGAAATCGTCGATGGCGGTGATGAAGCCGCGTTCCTGATAGGCTTCGAAAATACCCATCAGATGGGCGGGATCGTCGATCGGCTCGGCCTCCGTCACCTCGAACATGATCTGGTCGAGCGGCAGGTTATAGGTATCCGCCGCCTCCATGGTGGCGCGGATACAGGTCTCGGGCCGATAGACCGCATTCGGCAGGAAATTGATGCTGAGCTTGCAGTCCAACCCCAGTTGGGACGCGATCTGCACCGCGCGCACCCGACAGGTCTGGTCAAAGGCATAACGGTTTTCGTTCGTCACCCGGGACAGCACGGCGCCTGCGCCCGAGCCATCCTTGCCGCGCACCAAGGCTTCGTAGGCGAAGACCGATTTGGTGTTCAAATCGACAATGGGTTGGAACGCCATCGTGATCTCAAAATCCAACGGGTTCCCTTCCAAGCACTGCTTGCAACCCAGCGGTTTAAAATCAGAAGTACCTTCGTAAGCCATGTTCGAACTCTGTATCGCTCTCAAATTCGGTAAAAACGGCGGGCAAACTAGACGATCTCGACGCGTATATCCACCACCCGAAAGGCGTACATGCCTGTCTCATTCGCCCGGACGAACCCGGATCAGGGGGCTATTCTTCTCCGATATCCTCGGCCCAGACGGCGGGGCGTTCGCGCTTCATCCGCGCCATCAGGTCGATGCAGGGTCGATGGTTCAGGATGTCCACCGCGACGCCATGGGCGCGCAGGAAGTCCTCGTTGCCGCCGAAGTTTTCATTCTCGCCGATCACGACACGGGGGATTTTGAATTGCACGATGGTGCCGGAGCACATCATGCAGGGCGACAGGGTCGTATACAGCGTGGTGTCGCGGTAGCTGCGCTGCCGCCCGGCACTTTGGATCGCAGCCATCTCGCCATGCAGGATCGGGTTGCCCTGCTGCACGCGCTGGTTATGGCCCCGGCCGATGATCTCGCCGCCCCGCACCAGGACCGAGCCGATCGGCAACCCGCCTTCGTCGAAGCTCTGCTTCGCCAGGCGGTAAGCTTCATCCATGAAGCGGCCGTCGTCGGTCCCGGCAGTCATTCCAGGATCAGTCCTTTTCCAGCTTCAGCGAAGCCGAATTGATGCAGTAACGCAGGCCCGTCGGCTGCGGCCCGTCGGGAAAGACGTGGCCCAGGTGGGCGTCGCATTTCGAACAAACGACCTCGACCCGGCGCATGAAGTGACTGGTGTCTTCGTGTTCGGCGACGGCGTCGGCCTCGACAGGCTCGTAGTAGCTGGGCCAGCCGGAGCCGCTGTCGTACTTGGTGTCGGACGAGAACAGGGGTGCGCCGCAGCACACGCAGTGATAGGTGCCCTGTTCCTTGCAGTCATGATACTTGCCGGTGAAGGCGCGCTCGGTCCCCGCATGGCGGGTGATCGCATATTCTTCCGGGGTCAGTTGGGCCTGCCATTCCGCATCGGATTTCTGAATCTTGTCGGACATTCTGCGTCTCCATCAAAATATCTGGTTGCGGTCCTTCATATAGGATCGGAAGCGGGTATGACGAGGGCCCTCGCGCGAAGTTTACCGGACGCAGGCGATCAGAATTTCCCTTCGTAGGCCTTCTTGCCGATGGGGCAGGCGATGACCGTGAAGGTATCGGCCTTGAGCGCCCGCTTGACCGCGCTTTCGACCTCTTTCGCCGATTTGGCCAGCACGCCCTTGCCGCCCATGGCGCGGGCGGCCTTGACGAAATCGGTGCCGCCGAAATCGACGCCCAGGTTCTTGAACCCGATGGCGCGCTGTTTCTTTTCGATCAACGCCAGTTGCTCGTCGACGAACACGATCACCGGGATCGCGAGTTTCTGATCCCGAAGGGTCGCCAACTCACCCAGGATCATTTCCAGCCCCGCGTCGCCGGTCAGGGCGACCACGGCCCGGCCCGGCTCGGCCAGCTTGCGGCCCACGGCCATCGGCAGGGCCACGCCCATGGTGCACAGGCCAGTCGACTGCAACAGGCCGCGCGGCACATAGGTCTCCAACACCTGACTAGCCAGGATGCGGTGCGCGCCGGTATCGACCGTGACCACGGCATCGCGCGGCAGAGCCGCACGCACGCCTTCGACCACCGCAGCCGGTCCCCATTTGCCGCCCGACGAAAATGTCTTCTTCAGCATGGCCCGCAGCTTGGCGGGCTCGCCCTTGGGCCAGATCTTTTTGACGCTGCGTTCGACATCCAGGCGGATCGCATCCAGGCCCGCGCCGACGTCGCCGACGAAGCTGTAGGACGCTTGATGCATGTAATGGGTATTGGCCTGGGCCGACAGTTCGACCACCGTCGTATCGGGGTCGAACGGGTCGCGCCAGCCGATCCGCATTTCGATCGGGTCGTACCCTGCCAGAACGATCAAATCCGCCTGCTTGACCAGCGGCAGCAGCATATCGTCGGCCAGGGGCGATAGACCTGCCGCCCCCAAGGCCAGGGGATCGTCCTCGGGCAGCACGCCCTTTGCCTTATAGGTCGTGATCAACGGCATCGGCAGGGCCTGCAGGAACGATTGCAGGTGCCCCTCGGCATGGTGATGCAGCACGTCGATCCCGGCGATCATCAGGGGCCGTTCGGCCCGCGCCAGATGGGATTGAACCTCGTCCAGCACGCGCGAGGGCGCGGGCGCCACCGGGGCCGGGCGAACCCGACGCACGGGCGCGCCCACGGTCGCGGGCCGTTCGGCCACGCGGATCGGCACGTCGACATGAACCGGGCCGGGCCGGTCGTCCATGGCGATGGCGACGGCCTTGTCGATGATCGCATCGACGGCCCCGTCGACCACCGAGAAACTGGCCTTGGTGATCGGCTTCAACAGCGCCGTATGATCGAACACCTGATGGGTGAAGGTATGGGTATCCGCCGGGTCGATGGCCCCGGTCAGAAAGATCATCGGCACCTGATCCTGCCAGGCGTTGACGACCACGTTGATCGCATTCGCCACGCCCGGCCCCACGGTGGCCAAGAGAACCGCCGGGGCGCCGGTGGCGTGGTGCACGCCTTCGGCCATGAAGCCCCCGGCGTTTTCATGCTTGCAGAGAGAGAAGCGGATGCCTTCCTGCTTGAGGGCGTCCATCAGGGCCAGCACCTCGCCGCCCGGAATACCGAAGGCATGGGTGCACCCTGCTTCGGCAAGGCGGCGGGCGATGACCCCGGCACCCGTCAACGAACCCTTGGCCGACATCCGCCGGATCCCCTCTTTGTTCCGCTGGCGCTTAACCCTTCGCGGCCAGCTTGGTGAAGCCGTCGCGGGTCTGCGGCAGCTTGCGGTCCAGGATCTTGCTGGCGACCATGTTGCGCAGAACCTGCGCCGTGCCGCCGCCGATAGTGAACATGCGCGCGTCGCGGTACATGCGTTCCATCGGCAGGTTCCGCGAATAGCCCATGGCGCCGAACATCTGCAGCGCGTCCGAGGTGACCTTGATCGCCATTTCCGAGGTGAAGATCTTGGCCTGGGCCGCGAGCGTCATGTCGGGAAAGCCGGTCTGGTCCGTTTCGGCGCTGGCGGCGGCGCGATAGATCAGGGTCTGCGCCGCGGTGATCTGGGTCGACATATCGACCAGCATCCATTGCAGGCCCTGGAACTCGGCGATCGGGCGGCCGAACTGTTCGCGTTCCTTGGTATAGGCAAGGCCCCGCTCGTAAGCGCCTTCGGCGATGCCGAGGGCAACCGTGCCGGCGCCGACGCGCTGCGAGTTATAGGCGGTCATCAGCCCGGCGAAGCCGCGCTTGATGCCCTGCGGCGGGATCACCGCCATGGATTCCGGCACTTCCAGGTTGTCGAAGATCACTTCGCATTCCGGGATGCCGCGCAGGCCCATGGCCGGTTCGCGCTTGCCAATGATCAGGCCCGGATGCTCGCCCCGGATCGCCAGGAAGCCGCCGATGCCCAGCTCTTCGCCGTTTTCAAACACGCGGGCGAAGATCAGGTGAATCTTCGACACGCCGCCGCCGGTGATCCAGTGCTTGGTGCCGTTGATGATGTACTTGTCGCCCTTCTTTTCGGCGCGGGTCGACATTTCGCTGGCCGCGCTACCGGCGCCCGGCTCGGTGATGCAGATCGCGGGCTTGTCCCCGGCCAGCACGTATTCGGCGCAGATCTTCTTCTGCTCTTCGGAGCCATAGCGCATGACCGCCGAGATCGCGCCCATGTTGGCCTCGACCACGATGCGGGCGGTGACGCCGCAATGCTTGCCCATTTCCTCGACCACCAGAACGGCGTCCAGGAACGAGCGGCCCTTGCCGCCGTAGGCTTCGGGAATGGTCATGCCCATAAAGCCCGCTTCGGTCAGCAGCTTGACGTTTTCCCAGGGGTATTCCTCGGTGCGGTCCACGTCGGCGGCGCGGGCGGCGATTTCGCCTTCGGCCAGACGGCGGGCACGGTCACGCAGGTCTTTTTGGTCGTCAGTCAGGTCAAACATGTCGATGGTTCCTCAGATCAGTCCTTTGGCGCGCAGTTCCGCGCGTTCTTCTTCGCTCATATCCAGCATTTCCTGGAGCACTTCGTCGGTGTGCTGACCCAGGGTCGGCGGCGGACGCCGATAGTTGACCGGCGTGTTCGACAACTTGATGGGGTTGCCCAACAACGCGACCTTGCCGTCCTTGGCCAACGGCTGGTCCATTTCGATCCGCATTTCGCGGTGACGAATCTGCGGGTCGTTGAAGGTCTGTTCCAGGTTGTAGACCGGGGCGGCGGGAACCATGCGTTCCTCCAGGCCGTCGATCCATTCCTTGGTGGTTTTCTTCGGCGTCAACTGTTCCAGCTTGGCGACCAGTTCGGCCCGATTTTCCAGGCGCTTCGGATTGGTCGAATAGCGCGGATCGGTCGCCAGTTCCGGCGCGCCCGCGAATTCGCAGAACCGCGTGAACTGGGCGTCGTTCCCGGCGGCCAGATAGAAATAACCATCCGTCGTGGGGAACACCTGATAGGGCACGATGTTGGCGTGCTGGTTGCCGCGGCGGATGGGCAGCTCGCCCGAGGTGAAATAGTTCAACGCCTCGTTCGCCATCCAGGCGACCGTGGTGTCGAGCAAGCCCAGGTCGATGGCCTGACCCTCGCCGGTTTTTTCCCGGTGATGCAAAGCCGCCAGGATCGCCGACGAGGCATACATGCCGCACATGATGTCGGAGATACCGACGCCGACGCGGACCGGCTCGCCATCGGGCTCGCCGGTCAGGCTCATGATGCCGCCCATGGCCTGGGCCAGGGCATCGTAGCCCGGGCGCTTGGCGTAGGGGCCGGTCTCGCCGAAGCCGGAGATATGGCAATAAACCAAGCCCGGGAATTCGTCCTTCAGGTCGTCGTAGCCCAGGCCGAATTTCTCCAGGCCGCCGACCTTCATGTTATGGGCCATGATGTCGCAGCTCTTGAGCAGGCGCTTGATCAGGGCCACGCCCTCGGGCTTGGAGAAATCGACGGTCACGGAGCGCTTGTTGCGGTTGACGCAAAGGTAATAGGCGCTTTCGTCCATATCGCTGCCGTCGGCGGCGGTCAGGAACGGCGGGCCCCAGCTGCGCGTGTCGTCACCGACGCCGGGACGTTCGATCTTGATCACGTCGGCGCCCAGATCGGCGAGAAGCTGCATGCTGGTCGGGCCGGCCAGGATGCGGGTCATGTCCAGAACACGGACGCCCGCAAGGGGTCCCGTGGGTTTGGCAGTGGATGTCGTCATGGATGTTTCCGTTGGTATTCAGGCGGGAGATTAGGCGCGCATGCTAAAGGAACCCGCGGCCAGATGAAATCCTTGTCGCGGCGTTTTCATGATTTTCGGGACATTTCGGCGGGTCCGCCGACGTGCCGGAGAACGCCTAGTCGGCAGCCCCCAGATCATTGATATGCGCGGGCTTGCCCTGAACGCCGTCGTACAGCACCCCCTGGCGCAACTTCAGGATGCGATGGTGTTCGGCCAGGGCGGCTTCGTCCATGTCGCCGGCGGGCGGCGTTTCATGGATGAAATTGCCGTGCCGGTCCTCGCCCCGGACCAACCACGCACTGTCTTTTTCGGCCTTTTCCTGCGACACGTCCGGGCGGACGTAGCGAATGGCGAAACCGATCCGGCGGTCGTCGGTGGTGTTGGAGGTCGAGGCATGGGCCATCAGCACGTGATGGAGCGAGACCTCGCCCGGCTGCAGCGGCATGTAGACCGCCGTGTCTTCGTCGACATCGACGGCCAGTTCCTGGCCGCGGGTCAGCAAATTGTGCTCGCTCAGGGTATCGCGGTGCGCGACCTGGGACCATTTGTGGCTGCCGGGCACGACCTTCATGCAGCCGGATTCAACCGTCGCCGGCGACAGCGCGACCCAGGCGGTCAGCACGTCGGGCTTGGACAAACCCCAATAGGTCGCATCCTGGTGCCAGGAAACATAAGCTGGATCGCAGGGTTCCTTGACGAACAGAGAACAACCCCAGGCCATCAGGTCCGGGCCCAGGACGTCTTCGACCGCATCCAAAATCGTCGGGTGGGAAACAAGCTCCGCCGCCCAGGTCTGCAGCAGGTAGAGCTTCTGCCCGCGCGACAATTCGTACCAGCCGCCGTTGGCTTCCTCGAACGCTTCGAAGCGGCGGCGATAATTCAGGGCTTCGTCGGTATCCATGATGCGGATCGGGGCGACGTATCCGTTTTCCCGGTAGCCCGCGACCTGCTCTTCCGACAGCAATTTCGGCATGTATTCCTCCCGATGACGACACGCGGTTTGCGCGTATTTTCGGGAAGTCTAATCCTAACCCCGCCGCCGAACAATCCGCATCCCACCCCGAAAGGCGGGAAGTTGCGCGAATTTACGGTTAAATCGGCCCGGTCACGGACTTAGCTGGTGATGAAGTCGCTGTCGTCGAGGGCGGCGCCGTCCGTATCGGTCAGTTCGATCTCCATATCGACGTTGGAGTCACCATCCGCATCGATCTCGAGAATCTTGGTCTGATCGTTGAAGCGCGCCTGGGTATTGCCCGAGGCGTCGAAATTGTTGGTTTCGTCACCCAGGAACTGGAAGACGCCGACCGAGAAATCGGAGAAATCGAGCAGGTCGACCGTCGTCCCGGCCCCGACACCACCGGCATCGAAGTCTTCGATCACGTCGCGCATGGTCGACCCGATCCCGGATTCATCGGCCGAGCGGTAGATGAACACATCGTTGCCGTCGCCGCCGATCAACTCGTCCGCGCCCAGGCCGCCGATCAGGATATCGTCGCCGTCACCGGTTTCGATGATGTCGTCACCGTCGCCACCGTCGATTTCGTTGGTCCCGCCGTAGGCCCAGATATCGTCGTTTCCGGCGCCGCCGAAGACGATGGCTTCGCCGTCGTCCAGGGTCACGATGTCGTCGCCGTCGCCGGCATCGACGTAGTTTTCACCGTAACCGGCCTCGATGTCGTCGTCGCCGTCGCCGCCATACAGTTCGTTGTCGCCGTTACCGACCAGGATGAAATCGTTCCCAGCGCCGCCGAAGACGATATTGTCGCCGTCACCGCCTTCAAGGTCGTCGTCGCCGTCTTCGCCGTGGATTTCGTTATCACCGTCACCGGCCAGGATGACGTCGTCGTCATCGCCGCCGTAGATCAGATTGTCGCCATCCAGGGCATCGACGATGTCTTCGCCTGCACCGGCATAGATTTCATTGTCGCCGTTGCCGACCAGAATTTCGTCGTCGCCATCGTCACCATAGATGACGTTGTCGCCATCACCGGCATCGATCAGGTCGTCGCCGCCGCCGCCGAAGACCCGGTTGTCGCCGTCGCCGGTGATCAGATCATCTTCGCCGTCGCCGCCATACAATTCATTCTCGCCGTCGGTGACTTCGATCCAGTCGTCACCGTCACCGCCATCGGCATAGTTGTCGCCGTCGCCCAGGTAAACCTGGTCATTGCCGGCCCCGGCGATCGCCGTGTTGTTGCCGTTGTTGGCGCGGATGATATCGTCGCCGTTGCCGCCGTCGATGGTGTTGTCGCCGTCGCCGCCGTCCAAGTCGTCGTTCCCGTCCATGCCGGAAATCTGGTCGTCGCCGCCTTCGCCGTTGATCACGTCGCCGCCGGAAGAACCGACCAGCACGTCGTTCCCCTGCCCCGCCGTATCGGGCACGTCATCGACCGTGACGACAAAGGTTTCGGTATAGCTGAGGCCACCCGCGTCGGTCGCGGTGACGTCGATGGAAACCGTCGGCTCGGCTTCGAAGTCCAAGGCTACGCCGTCTTTCAGCTTCAACTGATTGCCGACGATCTCGAACCGCGCGTCGCTGACCGCCAAGGTGTGGCTATCGCCCGCGTCCGGGTCGGAGACGGTCAGGTTACCGACGACCCAACCCTGTTCGTTTTCCGTAACGGACGAACCGTCCAAGGCAATATCCGTCGGCGCCTGATTGGCCAAAGGCAAGGTCAGGACGAAGGCCGCCGCCGTCGTGGCGCTGGCGCCATTCGACTGTTCCGTCGCGGTGGCGGTCACGTCGACCGAAATGTCGCCCTGCGCCCCCGCCGGCGGGGTCACTGTCAGTCCGGCCAAATCGCCCGCGGCGACGGTAAAGGAACCGTCCCCGTTCGCCGTCCCGGCGGACAGCAAACTGCCCGCGGGCAGGCCGCTGATCGTCACGCTCAGAACTTCCGAGCCATCCAGGTCCGTCAGGGCCGCGTCGATATCCAGGGCGACCGGCTGTCCGGCCTGCCCGGTCACGTCGGCAACCGTCAGGTCCGGCGTATCGGCGACCGCGTCGATGTCGAAAGTCGCGGTCGCGGTGGACTGACCGCCGTTGCCGTCGACCACCGTGTAGGTAAAGCTCGCCGGGCCGGAATAATCGGCATCGGGGGTGAACACCACATCGCCCTGACCATTCAGGGCCACCGTACCGCCGACCGGGCTGCCGACCGCGCCGATGGACAGCACGTCGGATGCGTCGGCGTCGGTGTCGTTACCCAGAAGATCCCCGGCGGAAATCACCATCGCCGTGTCTTCGGTGCCGTTGGCGACCACGTCTGCGGCCGCGACCGGGCCGTCGTTGGTGCCGGTGATGGTGATCGTCACGGTCCCGACGTCGGAATCGCCGTCCGCATCGGTCACGCGGTAGGTGAAGGTTTCAGTCGCCGTTTCGCCCGCCGCCAGATGATCGAAAGCGTTACCCGGATCGAAGGTGAAGGTGCCGTCGCCGTTGAGGGTCAGGTCGCCCTGGTTCGGACCGGCCACCAATTCGACCGTGTCGATGCCGTCGGGCGCGCTGTCGTTGTCGAGCACCGAGCCCGCCACGATCGCATCCTCGGCCGCGGTGACGACCGCGTCATCGGTCGCGACGACCGCGTTGTCGTTCGGGTCGATGACCACGCCATCGACGACGACCTCAAGATTCTCGAATCCTTTGACGTCCAGGTTGAAGGCCTGGAATTCGAACGTCTGGTTGGCGATGCCGTTACCGCCGGCGCCGTTGCCCCAGCCGCCGAACAACCCGCCGAACAGTCCACCGCCGCCAAACCAGCCGCCGCCATTTCCGTGGCTGTTGCCGTGCCCGTTTCCATGGCCGTTGCCATGGCCATTGCCACAATTGCCGCCGCTATCGTCGCCGGAGATGAACGCCAGAAAATCGGCCACGTCCTGCTGCACGTCGGCGCGGGCCCATTCCTCGGCCGTGAATTCCAGGCGCAGCGTATCGTTGCCCGACCCGCCGTCATAGACGTCGTGCGCACCCTGGTTTTCACCCATTACATAGATCGCGGTATCGTTTCCGCTGTCGCCATAGACGGTATCGCTGCCGGATCCACCGTCCAGGATATCGTTGCCCCGGCCGCCTTCCAGCCGGTCGCGACCGGACCCGCCATACAATTCGTCGTCGCCGTTGCCGCCATACAGCTTGTCGTTGCCGGAACCGCCGTCCAGCACGTCACGACCGTTACCGCCGTAAAGCTTGTCGTTGCGGCCGGCGCCGTTCATCGAATCGTTGCCGTTGCGCCCGAACATCAGGTCGTTGCGACCCGACCCGTTCATGGTGTCGTTGCCCCGCCCGCCGACGCTGATGGTCGGAATGTTGGAGAAGATGTTATGGAGCATACTGAAGATAGACATGGCCGCACCTGACGTTTCCGGGTTCGGAATTCCGCCGTTTGGCGAAATCCCATGGTCTTAATTCACTTCCCGACAAGCACTTGACCCTGCGCAGGCTAAAGCCCCGCCGGACAGCGCCGGTCGCCCCTCGGCCGCATCGTTTCCGACGCCATGAGCACGCAGTTTCTTCTTATTGTTGAAAATAACGATACGCCCCCATCCTGACGGCAAGATGACGGGAGCGGATTTTTCACCAGATTTTGCAGGATCTATGTCGCCTTGCTCCGATGCGGCGGCGCGAAGACGGCAGAAACGTCATGGGAAAGAAGGGCGAGGCCCGGCGGCGGGGGAAGGTGGGGAGTTGGGGAGTGGCCGCCGGGCCCCTTCTGCGGAGTGTGGGATAGTTAGGGCAAACGTATGGGGAAAACTCAGCCGAAAGCGGAAGAGGCAATGACCATCGCCGCCACCATGATCCCGAGCACGATGCCGGTCACGGTGAGAGATCCTGCTTTCGCTGAAGTCGAAGCATGAATGCGCTGCATTGTCGCACCTCCTGTCTGAAGGTTGATGCAGGCCGGGCAGCTTCTCCTGCCATGGCCTCCTGCACTTTTAGTCAAGTCGTCCCATGGACAAGATTAGGCGCGAGTCGTTAATGATTTCTGAATCAATCTTAATTTTCATTAAGGGCGAAAAGCGCCTAGTCTTGCGCCCTCACAACGATCAGTGCCAACGATCGCAAAATCAGACACCCGCCCAAGCAACAGGGAGACATCAATATGCAGACCCGCGCGGCCGTGGCCCTTCAGGCCGGTTCCCCCCTTTCCATTGAAACCGTCGATCTGGACGGCCCGAAAGAAGGCGAATGCCTGGTCGAGATCAAAGCCACGGGCATCTGCCATACCGATGAATTCACCCTGTCCGGCGCCGACCCGGAAGGCATCTTCCCCGCCATCCTGGGCCATGAGGGCGCGGGCGTTGTGGTCGACGTCGGCCCCGGCGTGACCAGCCTGAAGAAAGGCGACCACGTCATTCCCCTGTACACCCCGGAATGCCGCCAGTGCGAATACTGCCTGAACCCCAAGACCAACCTGTGCCAGGCGATTCGTTCCACCCAGGGCCAGGGCCTGATGCCCGACGGCACCTCGCGCTTCAAACTGAACGGCGAGCCGGTGTTCCACTACATGGGCACGTCCACGTTTTCCAATTACACGGTGGTCCCGGAAATCGCCCTGGCCAAGATTCGCGAAGACGCGCCGTTCGACAAGGTCTGCTACATCGGCTGCGGCGTGACCACCGGCATCGGTGCGGTCATCAACACGGCGCAGGTCGAACCCGGCTCGAACGTCGTGGTGTTCGGCCTGGGCGGGATCGGCCTGAATGTGCTGCAGGGCGCCCGGCTGGTCGGCGCCGACATGATCGTCGGCGTCGATCTGAACCCCGCGCGCGAGGAACTGGCCCGCAAATTCGGCATGACCCATTTCGTCAACCCCAACGATCACGGCGACGACCTGGTCAATTACCTGGTCGAGCTGACCAAGGGCGGCGCCGATTATTCGTTCGAATGCATCGGCAATACCAAGGTCATGCGTCAGGCCCTGGAATGCGCCCATAAGGGCTGGGGCGAAAGCATCATCATCGGCGTCGCCGGCGCGGGGCAGGAAATTTCCACCCGTCCGTTCCAGCTGGTGACCGGCCGGTCCTGGCGGGGCACGGCGTTCGGCGGGGCGCGCGGCCGTACCGACGTTCCGAAAATCGTCGACTGGTACATGGACGGCAAGATCAACATCGACGACCTGATCACCCACGTCATGCCGCTGGAAGACATCAACCAGGGCTTCGATCTGATGCACGAAGGCAAAAGCATCCGAAGCGTCGTGACCTTCTGATCATGCGCAAGATCGCCGCCGGCTGCGTCGCCGCCTGCCTGAGCCTGGGCCTCGGTCTGGGGGCAGGCCTGTCGGCCCTGCCTTCGGCGCAGGCGGCGGGCGTCAACGAAGGGCCTAAGGAACTGGCCCACGGCCTGCGTTACATAAAGGCCGGGGATTTTCCGCGGGCCATCGTCCACCTGACGGCGGCGATCGAAACCCGACAGCTGGAACCCAAACGGCTATCGGACGCCTATTATTTCCGAGGGCGCGCCCTGACCCGCGCCCAGCACCCAGACCTGGCCTTGGCCGATTTCTCTCAGGCGGTTCTGTACTGGCCGGAAAACACCAAGGCGTTGCGGGTGCGGTGTCGCGCATTGACCATCAAGGGCAATTTGGAAAAAGCCGCCACCGATTGCGATCAGGCCATCTTGCTGGCCCCAGACGATTGGCGTGGCTGGTTCACCCGCGGCTTGATGTTCGACGCCGGCCAGAAACGCGATCAAGCCCGCGATGATTTCGCCAAGGCGCAGCAGCGCATGCCCGACGGCATGGAGGCCTCGCCCATCGTGGCCCGCCAGTTCAGGGAATACGGCCTGATGAAGGAAGAAACTCCGCCCCCCGCGGACACGTCGCCGCCCGGCGGAAATACTCTGCCGGTCTGGTCCGCGGACTGACCACCGCCCCCAGGAAAGCGCCCCTTTCCTTCGGCCCGGGTTTCCGCTAAACCGCAGGCATCCTTCGGGCTTCGATCCACCAGCCTTGTTTTGGCCCGCTTCCACTTCCGACCGACGAAAGATTTTCCCATGGACGTGTTGTTTTTCGAGGACTTCACCCCCGGCCGCAAGTTCAAGACCCGCGGCATGACCCTGACCGAAGCCCAGATCATGGAATTCGCATGGCAATGGGATCCGCAGCCGTTTCACGTCGATGCCGAAGCCGCCCGCGCCAGCCAGTTCGGCGGCATCATCGGCTCCGGGTTTCAGACGCTGTTGGTCGCGTTTCGGCTGTGGTTCCAGGAAAACATCATGAACGAATGCTCCATGGGATCGCCGGGCCTGGACGAATTGCGCTGGCTGCTGCCGGTCCGTCCGGGCGACACCCTGCACGTCGAAGCCGAGGTGCTTGAATCCCGGACGTCCGAATCCAAGCACGACCGGGGCTACACCAAGATCAAATACGCCGCCGTGAATCAGAACGGCGAAACGGTCATGACCTTCGTCGCCAATCATATCTTCGCGCGCCACCCGGCTGGTGACGACCGACGGATCTGATCCCGAATTAGATCCGGGCAGTAATCTCCGGAGGCCTGGACTAGGCGTTTGAATTTTTTCGCTGTCCGGGCCATCATCCCCGCATGGAGAAAATATCCGAAAACAAATCCTTCGGTGGTCTGCAGACCGTCTGGGAACACAAGTCCGATATCTGCCAATGCCCGATGCGGTTCGCGGTCTATACGCCGCCTTCGTTGGTCGATGGCACGGCGGACGGATCGGTGCCCGTGTTGTGGTGGCTGTCCGGCCTGACCTGCACGGAAGAAAACTTCACCGTCAAATCCGGCTTTCAGAAATACGCCGCCGAACACGGCTTGATGGTCATCGCCCCGGATACCAGCCCCCGCGGCACGGATCTGCCGGGCGAGCACGACGCCTACGATTTCGGCTCCGGCGCGGGGTTCTACGTCAATGCGACGCGGGACCCATGGTCAGCCCATTACAACATGTACAGTTACATCACCGAGGAGTTGCCCGACGTGGTGTTCAACGGCATCGGTGGCGGCGACCGCGAGCGTCAGGGTATTTTCGGCCACTCCATGGGCGGGCACGGCGCATTGGTCATCGCGCTGCGCGAACGCCGCGCCTACAAATCGCTGTCTGCCTTCGCGCCGATCGTCGCCCCGTCCCGCGTGCCCTGGGGGCACAAGGCCTTTGCCGGATATCTGGGCGACGACACCAACATTTGGAAAGAATACGACGCCACCGAATTGGTCAGGTCCGGTCATTTCTTCGCCGGGAACATCCTGATCGACCAGGGGGGCGCCGACCAGTTCCTGGAAGAACAGCTGCGCCCGCATCTGTTCGAAGCGGCCTGCAAGGAAGTCGACCAGGCCGTGACCCTGCGGATGCAGGACGGCTACGATCATTCCTACTACTTCATCGCCAGCTTCATGGCCGATCATATGGCGCATCACGCCAAGGCGCTTAAGGCCTGACGCCCTCCTGACGGAGAAAGCCGCCTGACAAAGAAGAAGGCCGGCCCAACCGGACCGGCCCGAGTTTCAGGGAGGAGGGAAGCCGTTAGGCCAGGCTTTTCGGCCCGACCTAGGCACGGGCGTCTTACGGATGGCAAGGGGTGCAGGCCCCGGTGCCTAAGCTGTTGTCCCAGCAGCTAAATCCGCAAGCGCCACGGTAAAAACCTACCATTTGGGTCGACAAAAACAAGATAACCAAAAGTCATATAACCATAGGTAATGATTGGTATAGTCGCATCGCCCAGTATCGCCGCCGCATTGGGCGCGAATACTGCCGGTTTTCTTGGGCTTTGGAGAAATGGAGCGGGTGAAGGGGATCGAACCCTCGACACCGAGCTTGGGAAGCTCGTGCTCTACCACTGAGCTACACCCGCACCGTCCCCGCTCTATAGGTCATTGCCCGCCCGGACGCAAGCGGCCCCCGCACGCCCCCCTGCACGCCCCTCTGCACGACCGCCTCACGGAAATGTTTATGGCCCGTCAGCAGCCCGGTCGGCTAAACGATTCAGATCGTTTGCTTTACTCTTTTTCGCCGACCGCAGTTTCGGAAGCCCGCCATGGACCAAGTACCCTTTCAATCCGAGATTCCTCAACCGCCCGCGCTGGACCCGCGTAAGTTCCGCGACCCCGCCGTCACGGCCAAGGGTGACGTCCGGGCCACGGTCGATCTGTCCCGATTGCAGACGCTGTGGATCAACACAGGGTCGCTCTGCAATATCGAATGCGCCGGTTGCTATATCGAAAGCAGCCCGCGTAACGATCGCCTGGCCTATATCACCCGCTCTGAGGCCGCGGCCTTTCTGGACGAGATCGAAAACCACCGCCTGGGCACCCAGGAAATCGGCTTCACCGGCGGCGAGCCGTTCATGAACAAGGACCTGCCCGACATGGCGGGCGATGCCCTGGCGCGGGGCTTTCGCGTACTGATCCTGACAAACGCCATGAAACCGATGTGGCATCGTCGCGACGCGGTCGCTGAAATGGCCCGGCGTCACGGCCCTGCCCTGGCGCTGCGCGTCTCGATCGATCATTTCACGCCCGAAGGGCACGAAGCCGTGCGCGGCCCGAACAGTTGGGCGCCGATGCTGCAGGGGTTGAAGTTCCTAGCCGATGCGGGCGTCACCCTTTCCATTGCCGCCCGCCAACCGATGGGCGAGACCGAAGCCCAAACCCGCGCCGGGTTCGCCAGCCTGTTCAAATCCGAGGGCATCGCCCTGGACGCCGCGTCGCCCGTCGATCTGGTGGTCTTTCCCGATATGGATGCGGCCCGCGACGTGCCGGAAATCACCACCGCCTGCTGGGACATTCTGGGCGTCGCCCCCGACGACATGATGTGCGCGTCCTCGCGCATGGTCGTCAAACGCAAGGGTGCCGAGGCCCCGGTGGTCCTACCCTGCACCCTGCTGCCCTATGACGAAGCCTTCGAAATGGGATCGCGGCTGACCGACGCCGACCGGCCGGTTGCGCTCAATCATCCCCATTGCGCGACCTTCTGCGTTTTGGGCGGGGCAAGTTGCTCCGGGGGTGCATGACGATGAACCGTGACCTGGGCGCGCTCGAAGGGCCGCTGCTGCTGTTCGGCGGGCCCTATTCGAACCTGCAGGCCACGCGGGCCCTCCGCGCCGAGGCCGAACGTCTGGGCATTCCACCCGCGCGGGTGATCTGCACCGGCGACGTCGTCGCCTATTGCGGCGACCCCGCGGCCACGGTTGACGAAATCCGCGATTGGGGTTGCCACGTCGTGTTGGGGAATTGCGAAGAATCCCTGGGGCGGGACGGCGAGGACTGCGGCTGCGGCTTCACCCCCGGGTCGGCCTGTGACCTGTTGTCGGTCAAATGGTTCGCCCATGCCCAGGCCAGCCTGTCGATCGAACAAAAGAATTGGATGGCGGCCCTGCCCCATCCCCTGCGCCTGACCTTGGGCGGGTTACGCATCGCCGTGGTGCACGGCCATCCGGGCGATCTTTCCGGCTGGGTCTTTGCCTCGACCGACGCCGATGACAAGGCCCAGGCGTTGGACGACCTGGACGCCGACGTGGTGATCGCCGGGCATTCGGGCCTGCCGTTCACCACCCCCCTGCCTGACGGCCGGCTGTGGCATAACCCGGGGGTAATCGGCATGCCCGCCAACGACGGCACGCCCCGCGTCTGGTATTCGGTCCTGACGCCGACGGAGATGGGCCTGACACTGGAGCATAGGGCGCTGCGCTACGACCATTCGGCCGCACAGGCGGCGATGACGGCTGCGGGGTTGCCCGACGGGTATCGCAAGGCCCTGGGCGACGGCCTGTGGCCGAGCCTGGACGTGTTGTCGCCCGCCGAGACCGCGATGACCGGACAGCCGCTATCCTTCGCACCCATCGAATGGGCACGCCGACCGAAGGCCGATCAAGCCGTTCCGGTTACTTGTAGCTGACTTCGCAGATTTCGTAGGACTTGGAGCCGCCGGGCGTCGTCACCTCGACCGCGTCGTCGACCGACTTGCCGATCAGCGCGCGGGCCAAGGGCGAAGTCACGGAAATCTTGCCGTGCTCCAAATTCGCTTCGTGCTGACCGACGATGCGGTAGGTCACTTCCTCGCCGGTGTCGTCATCGGCCAGGACCACGGTCGCGCCGAAGCGGACGGTATCCCCGGTCATGCCGGTGGTGTCGATGACTTCGGCCAGGCTGATCACCGCTTCCAATTCGGCGACACGTCCTTCGATGAAACCCTGCTTTTCACGGGCGGCATCGTATTCGGCATTTTCCGACAGGTCGCCGTGTTCGCGCGCGGCGGCGATGGCTTGAATGACGGCAGGACGCTCTTCGGTCTTGAGCCGCTTGAGTTCATCTTCCAGGGCCTTCAGGCCCTCGCGCGTCATCGGGACTTTATCCATCTTACCGCTTCCCCTGCGCCTCTCCCGGGCGCGTCAACAAAGACAACAACATGGTGTCGGCCCTCATACAAAGGGCCCCTGAAACACCGGTTTATGTCGGATTGCTCTAGTACGTCCGAGAAAAGTAATCCTGAAGCGGCGCCACTTCAAGCGTCCCGTGGGCCAGCGCTTCCATGGCCTCGACGGCGGCCGCGGCGGCCGTCAGGGTCGTGTAATGGGGCACGCTGTTCTCCAGCGCCGAACGGCGGATGGAGCGGGAATCCTCGATCGCCTGGGACCCTTCGGTGGTATTGATGACCAAGTGAATGTCACCGTTGACCAGGGCGTCTTCGCAATGCGGGCGGCCTTCCAGCACCTTGTTGATGCGGGTGACTTCCAGGCCCTGTTCGGCCAGGAAGCGTTGCGTGCCGCCGGTGGCGACGATGTCGAAGCCCAGGGCGACCAGACGGCGGGCCAGTTCGGCCGTGCGTGCCTTATCCCGGTCTTTGACCGAGATGAAGACCGTGCCGGACGACGGCAGGCTCATCCCCGCCGCCAACTGCGATTTGGCGAAGGCGCGCGGGAAATCGACGTCCAGGCCCATGACCTCGCCGGTCGACTTCATTTCCGGACCCAGCACCGTATCGACGCCGGGGAACCGCGAGAACGGGAACACCGCTTCCTTGACCGCGACATGCTTGTCATTGGCGCGCGAGGCAAGGTCCATATCGGCCAGCTTTTCGCCGCACATCAGGCGGGTCGCGATCTTGGCAACCGGAATGCCCGTGGCCTTGGCCACGAACGGGACCGTGCGCGAGGCGCGGGGATTGACCTCGAGGATGTAAATCTCGCCGTCCTTGACCGCGAACTGCACGTTCATCAGGCCGACCACGTTCAGGCCCTTGGCCAGGGCATGGGCCTGGCGTTCCAGCTCGGCCATGGTTTCCGGCGAAAGCGAGAACGGGGGCAGCGAACAGGCGCTGTCGCCCGAATGGATGCCCGCTTCCTCGATATGCTGCATGATCCCGGCGACAAACACGTCCGTGCCGTCGGACAGGGCGTCGACATCGACTTCGATGGCGTCCTGCAGATAGCTGTCGAGCAGCACCGGAGAATCACCCGAAACCTTGACCGCGTCGGTCATGTAGCGGCGCAGGGCGCCCAGATCATGGACGATTTCCATGGCCCGTCCGCCCAACACGTAAGACGGCCGGATGACCAGCGGATAGCCGATACGTTCGGCAACGGCTTCGGCCTCGGCTTGCGACCGGGCCAGGCCGTTGGCCGGCTGGCGCAGGTTGAGGTCCTGCAGAAGCTTCTGGAAGCGTTCGCGGTCCTCGGCCAGATCGATCGCGTCCGGCGAGGTGCCGAGGATCGGGATCCCGGCGCTTTCCAGGGCCAGCGACAGTTTCAGCGGCGTTTGACCGCCCAACTGCACGATCACGCCCTTGAAATCGCCCTTGGACTGTTCGACGCGGATCAGCTCGATCACGTCTTCGGCGGTCAGCGGTTCGAAGAACAGCCGGTCCGAGGTGTCGTAATCGGTCGAAACCGTTTCCGGGTTGCAGTTGACCATGATGGCCTCGTACCCGGTTTCCTTCAGCGCATAGGCCGCGTGGACGCAGCAGTAATCGAATTCGATGCCCTGGCCGATACGGTTCGGCCCGCCGCCCAGGATCGCGACCTTGGTCCGTTCCGTCGGCTCGGCTTCATTTTCCGGCTCGCGCGAGCCGTCGCCTTCGTAGGCGGAATACATGTAGGACGTCTTGGCCGGGAATTCGGCGGCGCAGGTATCAACCCGCTTGTAGACCGGCTTGATGCCCTGGGCGCGGCGCGCCTCGGACACGTCCAGCGCGGTCTTGCCGGAGATTTCCGCCAGACGGGCGTCGGAGAAGCCCATCTTCTTCAGCTTCAGCCAGCCGCCCGCGTCGGTCGGCAGGCCGTTTTTCTTAACCCCGGCCTCGGCGTCGACGATGGCTTTCATCTGTTCCAGGAACCAGGGATCGTATTTGGTGATCTGGGCGGCTTCCTCGACCGACATTCCCTGGCGCAGGGCCTCGGCGATGGCCAGGATGCGGTCCGGCGACGGGCGCGAAATGGCGGCGCGGATAACGTCGCGGTTGGTCTCGAACCCGGCATCGGGGATCAGGCCCTCGATCTCGACGTCGTTCAGGCCGGTCAGGCCCGTTTCCATGGAGCGCAGCCCCTTCTGCAGGCTTTCCGCGAAGCAGCGGCCCATCGCCATGGCCTCGCCGACGGATTTCATCGACGTGGTCAGGGTCGGCTCGGCGCCCGGGAATTTTTCGAAGGTGAAACGCGGGATTTTGGTGACGACGTAATCGATGGTCGGCTCGAAGCTGGCCGGGGTCACGCCGGTGATGTCGTTGTCCAGTTCGTCCAGCGTGTAGCCGACGGCCAGCTTGGCCGCGATCTTGGCGATCGGGAAGCCCGTGGCCTTGGACGCCAGGGCCGACGAACGCGACACGCGCGGGTTCATTTCGATCACGATCATGCGGCCGTTTTCCGGGTTCACGGCGAACTGCACGTTCGAGCCGCCCGTATCGACGCCGATCTCGCGCAGGACCGCCAGCGAGGCGTTGCGCATGATCTGATATTCCTTGTCCGTCAGGGTCAGCGCCGGGGCGACGGTGATGCTGTCGCCGGTGTGCACGCCCATCGGGTCGATGTTTTCGATCGAACAGATGATGATGCAGTTGTCCGCGCAGTCGCGGACGACTTCCATCTCGTATTCCTTCCAGCCGAGGACGCTTTCCTCGACCAGGACTTCGGTGACCGGGCTGGCCGACAGGCCGCCGGCGACGATCTTCTCGAATTCCGGCTTGGTATAGGCGATGCCGCCGCCGATGCCGCCCATGGTGAAGGACGGGCGGATGATCGCGGGCAGACCCACTTCCTGCAGCGCTTCCAGCCCTTCGGCCATGGAATTGACGACCCGGGATTTCGGGCAATCCAGGCCGATCTTTTCCATCGCGTCGCGGAACAGCTGACGGTCTTCGGCCTTGGCGATCACCTCGGCGTCGGCGCCGATCATCTCGACCCCGTATTTTTCCAGCACGCCGTTTTCGGCCAGGGCGATCCCGGTGTTCAGGCCCGTCTGCCCGCCCATGGTCGGCAGCAGCGCGTCCGGCCGTTCCTTGGCGATGATCTTTTCGACCATCTCGGGGGTGATCGGCTCGATATAGGTTGCGTCGGCCATGCTCGGATCGGTCATGATCGTGGCCGGGTTCGAGTTCACCAGGATGACCCGGTAGCCTTCCTCGCGCAGGGCCTTACAGGCTTGCGCGCCGGAATAATCGAATTCGCAGGCCTGACCGATGACGATCGGCCCGGCGCCGATGATCAGGATGGATTTGATGTCTGTACGTTTGGGCATTGCTCAGGCTTTCTCATCCATCAGCTTCACGAACCGCTTGAAGAGGTAATGGCTGTCCTGCGGGCCGGGGGAGGCTTCGGGGTGGTACTGGACCGAGAACACCGGCTTGCCTTCGACCTTCAGCCCTTCGAGGGAGCCGTCGAACAACGAGCGGTGGGTTTCGACCACGCCCGCGGGCAGGCTGTCGCGCTCGACCACGAAGCCGTGGTTCTGGCTGGTGATTTCGACCTTGCCGGTTTCCAGGTCCTTGACCGGCTGGTTGCCGCCGCGGTGGCCCAGATGCATCTTCGAGGTCTTGGCCCCCAGGGCCAGGGCCAGGATTTGGTGGCCCAGGCAGATGCCGAACACCGGCAGGCCCGTTTCCATCACGCCCTGAACCATCGGCACGGCGTATTCGCCGGTCGCCGCCGGATCGCCCGGGCCGTTCGACAGGAACAAACCGTCGGGCTTATGCTTCAACACGTCCTCGGCCGTGGCCGTGGCGGGCACGACCGTGACCTTGCAGCCCTCGGACGCAAGGCAGCGCAGGATGTTCTGCTTGGCGCCGAAATCGACCGCGACCACGTGATGCTTGGGATTTTCCAGCTTGCCGAAGCCTTCGCCCAGGGTCCAGGCGGTGGTGTCCCAGGAATAGGTTTGGGCGCAGGAGACGTCCTTGGCCAGGTCCAGGCCTTCCAGGCCGGAGAAGCCCCGCGCCTGTTCGATCAGGGCCGCGATGTCGAGCGGGCCGTCTTCCTTATAGGCGACCAGGCCGTTGGGAGCCCCGCCGTCGCGGATCAAGCGCGTCAGGCGGCGCGTATCGACCCCGGTGACCGCCGTCAGGCCGAAAGATTTCAGCCAGGCGTCCAGGTGCTGGGCGGCGCGCCAGTTGGCCGGCTCGGTAATATCGGCGCGCATCACCGCACCGCGCGCGGCGGGCGTGATCGTTTCCATATCTTCAGGGTTGGCGCCGACGTTGCCGACATGGGGGAAGGTGAAGGTGATGATCTGCCCCGCGTAGGACGGGTCGGTCAGGATTTCCTGATACCCGGTGATCGAGGTGTTGAAACAGATTTCACCGACGGAAGCGCCGCCGGGACCCGTCTGGGCTCCCGCGCCGCGACCCCAGAAAACCTCGCCGGACGCCAGCACCAGGGCCGCGTTTGCGTTCGGCGGTTGAGCGGCCACGCTCGTGGTCGCGGGCTTGGTAGCTTCGGACATAATCAACTTTTTCGGCTGGGGTTGGACCAAGGCATCAGGGGCCGTGCCGGGGGCGCTAACCCGCAATGCGTTGGAAACAAGCTTCTACGCGTTGGCCGGGAAGAGGTCAAGACTCGTTTGAGAAAAAATATCCATATATTTCAATACCTTAAAGAATCGGATGGCATTTGCCTTAAAAGCGGTTTTAGGCTAGGGTCCGCGACTTCCGCCATAACCGGGGCATACCCATGCTACGCGAGCAGATTTCCGCTGCGCTTAAAGACTCGATCAAGAACAAGAACGCCTGCGCCACGGCCACCCTGCGCCTGATCAGCGCCGCCATCAAGGACCGCGACATCGCCGCCCGCGACAAGGGCAATCAGGACGGAATCTCCAACGACGAGATTTTGTCGCTGCTGCAGTCGATGATCAAACAGCGCAACGAAAGCGCCAAGGCCTACGAAGACGGCAACCGCCAGGATTTGGCCGACCGCGAACGCGAGGAAATCGTCGTTATTCAAGGGTTTCTGCCGCAGCAAATGTCCGAAGACGAGATCGCCGACGCCGTCACCACGGTTATTCAGACCACCGGCGCCGACTGCATCAAGGACATGGGTAAATGCATGGGCGAGCTGAAAAAGCAGTTCGCCGGCCGCATGGACTTCACCAAAGCCAGCGCCCTGGTCAAAGAAAAGCTCTGCTGAACAGCCGAACCGCATATCGCCAGTCCGGGCCGCCAATGCCCGGACCGAGCGATTCGCCTCGGCATTCGATCCACAGCCCCCTGTGAACAACTTTTGAATGGCATGAATAACTGTGCCTTCCGGGACTTATTTGCCCCGCTGTGCTTGCCTCGCTTTCGTGCTTTAAACTGACGCATGGCGATCCCACCCGATTTTCTGGAAGAACTGAAAACGCGTCTGCCGGCTGCCGATGTCGTCGGGCGGCGGGTCAAGCTCGTCCGCTCGGGCCGGGACACTAAGGGCTGCTGCCCATTCCATAAGGAAAAGACGCCGAGTTTCTACGTCTACGAAGACCATTATCACTGCTTCGGCTGCGGCGCCCACGGCAGCATCATCGATTTCGTGATGGAGACCGAAGGCCTGGAATTCCGCGAGGCGATCCAGCGCCTGGCCGGCGAAGCGGGTATGGCCATGCCCGAGGAAACGCCCGAGGACCGCCAGCGCCGCGCCCGCAACAAGACCCTGGCCGAAGTGGTCGAAATGGCCGCCGCGTTCTTCGAGAAATGCCTGCGCATGCCCGAGGGCCGCGCCGCCCTGGACTACCTGCGCGGGCGTGGCCTGACCGACGAGACCATCAAGCGGTTCCGCCTGGGCTATTCCCCCGACGGCCGCGGCAAGCTGAAAGCCATGCTGGCCGGTGAAGGGGTCGAGGAAAGCCTGATGATCGCCGCGGGCCTACTGGTTCAGCCGGACGACCGCGGACGCGATCCCTACGACCGCTTTCGCGGGCGGGTCATGTTCCCGATCACCGACCGCCAGGGGCAGGTCATTGCCTTCGGCGCACGGCTGTTGGCCGGGGACGGCCCGAAGTACCTGAATTCGCCCGAAACCAGCCTGTTCCACAAGGGCCGCAACCTATACGGCCTAGCCCAGGCCAAGGACGCGATCCGCGCCGCCGGGACGGTCGTGGTCTGCGAAGGCTATATGGATGTCATCGCCCTGGCCCAGGCCGGGGTCGGTCATGCTGTCGCCCCCCTGGGCACGGCCCTGACCGAGGACCAGATCGGCCTGTTGTGGCGGCTGGCGCCGGAACCGGTGCTGTGCTTCGACGGGGACGCGGCGGGCCAACGCGCCGCCGCCCGCGCCGCCGAGAGGGCCCTGCCCCTGCTGAAAGCCGGTTTCGGCCTGCGCTTCGCCATGATGCCCAGCGGAGAGGACCCGGACAGCCTGGTCCAAGGCCAGGGCCGCGCGGCCTTTGACGAGCTGGTCGATGGGGCGATGGCGTTGTCGGAACTGGTCTGGCGGGTGGAATCCGGCGGCAGCCTGCCGCCCACGCCCGAGGGCCGGGCCGACCTGAACAAACGTCTGGACCAGCGTATCCGCGATATTCCCGATCCGACGGTGCGGCGCTATTTCCAGGAATTCTTCAAAAGCCGCCTTTGGCCGGACGGCCCCGGCGGCGGTCGGGGCGGCGGACGCCCCGGGCGCGGCGGGTTTCAGGGCGGTCGGCGCGGAGCCGGGCCCAACTGGAATTTCCCGGCGAACCGCCTGCGGGCCGATACGGACGACGCCAAACCGGTGGAGAGCGCGCGCCTGCGCGGAGCGATCCTTTTGGCCACGGCGATCAACCATCCCGAGCTTCTGGCCGAGGTCGAAGAGGACCTGGGCCGCCTGTCCTTGCCCGATGCGAACCTTGACAATCTGCGTCAGGCGTTATTAATCACCCACGCGGGTGGTTTACCCCTTGACACGGAAGGGGTTGTAAACCACTTGTCACAGCAGGGTTATTCCCAGGCGCTGAGCCACCTATTAAGCGCGCGTACATATGATCATGCATCATTCGCGCGACCCGATGCGGGACTTGCAGAGGCCAGACGGGGTTGGGAAGCGACCATCAACCACTTGCGCGGAGAGGACTTGGAGTCCGAACTCCAAGCGGCCTGTGATGCTGTCCGACGTGATCCGTCGGACGAGAACATGCAATGGGTCGTTCGGGTTCGACGGATGATGGACGAAAGCAAACAATCGAGCGCCGCTTACGAATAGGCCCCAATGGGCCGCCTGAGCGGGATCGACGGGACGAATTTTCACAAAACAGGCATCGGGAACGCCATTAAAGGATTTGAAACCGGCCCTGGCCTAAAGGATGGCGGGTCGGCGGGGGCGGCGTTCCTCGGAAACGGATTTAGAGGTCGAGCGTGGCAAAAGCACAAGCTAAAGATCAAGACAGCGGCGACAATCAGGAAGAAGGCGGCGATAGCCCCCTTCTCGATACCCTGGGCGCTGCCGTCAAGAAGATGGTCGCGCGCGGCAAAGAGCGCGGGTACGTCACCTATGACGACCTGAACAGCGCCTTGCCGCCGGAAAAGGTCTCCTCGGAACAGATCGAAGACACCATGGCGATGTTGTCCGAAATGGGCATCAACGTGGTCGAGAACGAGGAAACAGAAGACGCCCCGGAAAGCGACGGGGACAGCGACGACGACGAAAAGAGCAGCAGCTCCCCCGCCGGTAACGTCGACGAAAACGACCTGGGCCGTACCGACGACCCGGTGCGCATGTACCTGCGCGAAATGGGCTCGGTCGAACTGCTGTCGCGCGAAGGCGAAATCGCCATCGCCAAGCGGATCGAAGCCGGCCGCGAGATGATGATCGGCGGCCTGATGGAAAGCCCGCTGACGATCAAGGCCATCACCGTATGGCACGATGCGCTGATCGCCGAAGAACTGTTGCTGCGCGACATTATCGACCTGGAAGCCACCCATGGCGGCGGTCCGGGCCAAGCCAACAACAATAACACCGAAGACGACAGCGACAGCGAAGGTGACGGCGAAGACAACGGCGCTGCCGCCGAACCGGAGGCCAAGGAAGCCCAGCCGGAAGAGGCCAAGGAAGACAAGAAGACCAAGAAGGCCGCCAAATCCGACGACGACGACGAAGAGGAATCCTCGGGCGACGACGACGACGAGGGCGAAAGCTCCGGCGAAGGCAGCAGCGACGACGATGATGACGATGACGACGACGAGGGCGAAAACAACCTGTCGTTGGCGGCGTTGGAAGCGAAGCTGAAACCGCAGGTCATCGAGACCTTCGAAAACATCGCCAAAACGTACAAGAAACTGCACCGCGTGCAGATGCAGCGCCTGGAACTGCTGACCGCCGGCGAACAGCCCAAGCCGACGCAGGAAAAGCGCTTCGAGAAGCTGCGCAAAGAGTTGATCGAGTGGATGGAAGACGTCCACCTGAACAACAACCGCATCGAACAGCTCCTTGACCAACTGTACGGCCTGAATCGCCGCCTGGTCGGCCTGGAAGGCAAGCTGCTGCGTCTTGCCACCTCGGCCCGCGTCAACCGCGAGGAGTTCCTCAAGGAATACCAGGGCCATGAATTGGATCCGGGCTGGTTGAAGCGCGTTTCCAAGCTGAAATCCAAGGGCTGGGACCGGTTCGCCACGCGCAACGAAGGCGAAGTCGTCGAAATGCGCGAACAGATCGGCGAAGTGTCGCAGATTTCCGGTCTGCCGATCCCCGAGTTCCGCCGCATCGTTTCGACCGTGCAAAAGGGCGAACGCGAAGCCGCCAAGGCCAAGAAGGAAATGATCGAGGCCAACCTGCGCCTCGTGATCTCCATCGCCAAGAAGTACACCAACCGCGGCCTGCAGTTCCTTGACCTGATTCAGGAAGGCAACATCGGCCTGATGAAAGCGGTCGACAAGTTCGAATACCGCCGCGGTTACAAGTTCTCGACCTATGCCACCTGGTGGATCCGCCAGGCCATCACCCGCTCCATCGCGGACCAGGCCCGGACCATCCGTATCCCGGTGCATATGATCGAAACGATCAACAAACTGGTCCGCACTTCGCGCCAGATGCTGCACGAGATCGGCCGCGAGCCGACGCCGGAAGAACTGGCGGCGCGCCTGTCCATGCCGTTGGAAAAGGTCCGCAAGGTCCTGAAGATCGCCAAGGAGCCGATCTCCCTCGAAACGCCGATCGGCGACGAGGAAGACAGCCACCTGGGCGACTTCATCGAGGACAAGAACGCGGTTCAGCCGCTCGACGCCGCCATTCAGGGCAACCTGCGAGAAACCACCACGCGGGTCCTGGCCAGCCTGACGGCGCGCGAAGAACGCGTGCTGCGCATGCGCTTCGGCATCGGCATGAACACCGACCATACCCTGGAAGAAGTGGGCCAGCAGTTCTCGGTCACGCGCGAACGTATCCGCCAGATCGAAGCCAAGGCCCTGCGCAAGCTCAAGCACCCGTCACGGTCGCGTAAGCTGCGCAGCTTCCTCGACTACTAAGCGAAATGCCTGATCTGCTAAATGAATGACTGACGCAGCGCGTCCGTCCGCGATAAAAGGAAAGGCCGGAGCGGCAACGCCACCGGCCTTTCGTTTGAGGGGGAAACCTCCCGTGCTCTACGGGCCAGTAGCTCAATTGGTTAGAGCCGACGGCTCATAACCGTCTGGTTGCAGGTTCGAGTCCTGCCTGGCCCACCACCTTCTTCCAAGCCCCTGATATTTAGGAAAATTACCTCGAGCCTACAGACGCGGACCTGGCAACCGCAGATCACCCGCGCCATGAATCCGGCGTGCCCAACCATGCTTCGGTGACGCGAAGGCATCAACGCGGGATCAGGTAAATTTGTCGAGGCTTTCGAAGATTTTATTGAACAATTCGACTTGGGATCGCTCCTTGAGGTCCGCTTCGAACGCGAAGAGACCGAGGCCATGGTCGACAGTTTCTCCGTTGTCAGAAAGAGGAACTCTCAGTTTCAGCGCCTTAGCCAAAAGCCCCTTAGGGGTAACAAATTCTTTGATTTCCAAGTGAGGCGCACGTTCGTTGGCTATTCGAATGCATGCGCTGTCGTTTGCGATACCACTCGAACGCGGCGGAATCTCGTGCACAAATTTCCCGGTGTAATCTTCCCCGTAATATTGCGTCAGGCCACTACCCCAAAATCTGTAACGACTGCTCGTGGGCTTTCCGTTCTCGTGCACAATATCGGTGACCACCACAAACGGAATAGCCACCGGAGGAAGCCTCATAAGGGATACCTCGGGCCACGTCGGAGCCCATCGGGCACCGCGCAATTCATCCCAATAGGCAAGCAACGCTTGATGCGATGGAATGGGCGACTCTGCCGGATCGACATAGGTCCGACGAATCTCGATCTTGTCATTTATCGTTCTAAAAGGAAGCCTCATCATAAACCGCTTCAGGCCTCTGTTCGAAAGCTCGTCCCAAATAGTAGCAATGGACTGTGTCGTGAAACAGGTTGGCAAAAGTTATGCCAACGAATGAAGTGGAAATGGTCGTTTGCGGGGCAAAGGCAACCGTGTGCTCCGGCTAGGATGGGAGCCCTCTATCAATCGACCGTGATGGACGGCTGCTGGCTAGAAGCTGGCGTTCTTTTGTCTGAGAGAAACGGCAAATATCCAGCGTCCTGCCTGACCCACCATTCCCGCGCAAAACCGTAGTGCTTGCGAGAGGTTTGCTTCAACAGTCATTTTCGCTCTGGCGGATTTTTTGCCTTCTCCGGATCCGAGAGAAGAGAGATCGAAGATCTGCGCCAGAACTTCTTTCAACATTCCATGGCCGCTGCCAGCCATACCAACGCAAACGCAATCGCCAGGACGCAAACCATCGATCGAGACGGCGTTATTGCTTGATTGCGCGGCTCCGACGTTCGCCGAACACAGCGAAAGGCGCCTGCCGCCGGCAGGCGCCTCCCTAAAAACAACGCCGAGAAAACAGAAATATCTGCGGGTTTAGAACTTGTACGCCATCCCCACGCGAACGAGGTTCTCGTTGGGTTTGAATTTGTGCTCACCGGCGGAATCAATGTAATCCCAACGCTCAAAAGCCGTATGCGTGTACTCAAGCCGAACGATGTAATTTTCGTCCAGCAGGAGTTCCGAGCCAACACCAACGAGAACACCATTCAGATCCGCCGAGTCAGAACCCGTCCGGGCCGGTGTGTCATTCGGCATGTTCAAATTGCTTTTGAAGTGCGCGCGCGTCAGGCCCACTTTCGTATAGACCATCATCTTGGGCGTCAGCGCATAACCGAGCCGCCCTGCGACACTCAGCGCATAGGTCTTTTTCATTTCCTGCTTGTCGCCGGTCTGGGGGAATTCATCTTCGAATTCTTGCGCCCCCAGTCCGAGCTCCCCTTCCGCGCCCAAGTAGAATGCGCCTTTCGTCACACCGTAACCGGCGACCAGCCCGCCGGAAACACCGGGTAACGTAATCTGGGTATGACCGCTATCCTCTGTTCCGTCCTGCGACCCGACAGAGCCATAGCCCAATAATGCCCCAGCGTAGGGCCCCGCAAAGTTCTCCGCGCTCGCCGCCGACACCTCGTCCGCATCATTGAAGTGATACGCCAAACCCAGCCGGAACAGGCTGGTGGACGGCCGGTAGTTCGCCTTGATGTTCGCCGGGGTCGTGAATTTCATGCTGTTGTAGTGGGAATAGACGTAGTCGGCACGGAGCTTCAGACCGGCGCCCAACGAGGTTTCGGAACCGAACCCGAAACGAACCCCATGCAAAGTCTGGCTCTCGGAATAGCTGGAAATGCCGCCCTGCCCCGCAAGGGTATCTTTGAAACGTCCGCCGACATAACCCGCGCGTGCGAACACCAGGGACGCGGGACCAAGCTTGCGCCCCACCCGAAGATCGACCGCCCAAGAACTCAGATGCTCGGTTTTTCGCTCAAAGGTGTTCACGCCGGTCCGCTCCCAACCGCTGTATTCGGTGCTCGGGCGCGTGTATTCAACCTCGCCGCCGAAATACCAATCGTTCTGAACCAAGCCATATCCCGCGAAGATGCTGGGAATGACCTCGTTCTCACTGGCTCGGGTATGGCTATAGGCGTTGTTGCCGCCGTTCGGGTTGTCATCCGAGATGTTGTAGTCGGTGGTGCCGTAGGAAAATTGCGTGCCGATATACGGGCCGGTGAAATCATCCGCATTTGCCGCACAAGGCACAAAACCGGATGCCAAAAGCATCGCGCCGACCGCCAAACCGGACAGTCCCCCACGGGTTGCCGATGGGGTTTTCACCTCCCGCGCGCCAGAACGTGCCGACAAGTTAGACCGTGCCAGCCCGTTAGACCGTGCCAGCCCGTTAGACCGTGAATGCATCAACATTTTTTATATTGCCCCTCATGTTTCACGATCGGCCCAAAGCGGAGTCTTCGACGTTCGCTTGCAGCCTCACATTCCGGTTGGAAAAATTGATTAGCGATCAGAATTTCGAGCCCATTTTTAACGCGGGGCCCTAAATTAGGTTTGTAACTATTGTCACAAAAAATGACGTTTCCTCTTGTTTCACACCGACTTACGGCAAGCCGGTTATCGGTCCGACACGACATCATTTCGCAACCATTGCTTCTAATCGATCGATGTCACGGATCCACAGAACCCGGCCTTTTCTCTCGATCACCGTCTCTTCCGTCAGTTTCTTCAATGTCCGCGCCACCGTTTCGCGCGCCACGCCGACGCGCTCAGATAGGTCTTGTTGCGTCGGAAACGGAAACACCCGCACCGCATCGAGGCGTGCAGGATCGGGTTCTGACAAATTCAGGATTTCCATGCAGACACGCCCAGTACCATTCAGGAGCGTCAGGCTGAAAATTCTGTCGTTGCTGGCACGGACATCCGCAGCCAGCTTTTGGATGATCGAAAGCCCGATTTCCGGATAAGCAAGGACAAGCCGACGAAACTCACCCCCGTCGATAACGCCCAATTGGCATTCGGTTTCAGCACTGGCCGCGTACGGACGCGCCTGATCGTCGAATACCGACAATTCACCAAAGTAGCTCCCTTTGGTCAGGCGCGCATAAGACACAACCTTTCCAAATTTCGAGATCGCATGCAGGTGAACGGAGCCATCCAAGATCAGGAATACGTCCCCCGCGACGTCGCCTTCGAAGACGATCTCGCCCTCCGCCTTGAAAGACCGCACCGTGACCAGTTCCGCCAACTCCTTGATCGCGGCTTCCGATGCCGTCCCCAACAGCGAATTCTCGATCAAAGCCTCGATCATGTTGACCTCGATACCCGCCTGTTCCCTGTCGCGAACAACAGGAAACGACCGTTGAGAAGGTGAGCGTCGATGCCGGCGTTCTCTTCAAATCCCCCAAGAAAACGCGCGCGCAACCTTCAGAAACTCTCGGCCTTTTACGGCAACCGTTCCTTGCGCACATGTGCAATCTTGTATACGGAGGCGTCTCCTCCTTCCCTGATGGAAGCAGGCGCAGACTGCCGATTCACCAAATTGGCGACCCGGTCACAAATATATTTGAGGAAATTATTACGATAGAATTCATAACTTTATTATGGGGGCAATATAACGATGAGAATAAAAGAGGAATATTTGGAATTTATTCCAAATATTTATGACACTGTTTTAAATCCGGAAAACTGGCCGGATGTTTTGGAAAAATTCGCATATTTTTGCGGGGCCGATATTTCTACGGTGTTCATACACGACAATACCTATACGGAATTGACCAATGTGGCGTCCGCGGAGAAATATGATCCGGCACGCGTACAGGAATACATTGAAAAACATAGTCACGAAGACGTCGCCGCGTTCAGCAACGCGTTGAGGAAACCGGTCGGCGAATGGATTGATGACGAGACCATGTGGGGGATGCCGGTCGATGAAATTCCAGGCACCCGCTTTCAGGTGGAACACTTCAACACCAAACACCGCGCGGTCAATCGCCTGAACGACACCCCATTGTGGCTGGATGCCGTCAGCCTGCACTTCACGGCCGACCGGGGCTGGCTTACCCCCGAAGAGGCGGCGATCGGAAACTTGTTCGTGCCCCATTTCGCGAAGGCCGTCGACATCAATCGCCCGTTCATGCTTTTAAAGCATCGTTTTCAGGCTATCTTGTCGGTCCTCAATCGGTTTCAGATCGGACTCGTCGTGACGAATTCCATTGGGGAGATCGTCATTTCCAATCACGAAGCCGACGCCTATTTGTCGGCGCGGAATGGTCTTGAGACAACGAGGTCCAACCACATTCAACTGTCCCCAGAGCCCCTGAATCAAAATCTCTCGGGGATGATCCGGGCCGCTTCAGCGCCGGAACAGGGTCCGAACTTCGTATCGACAATGACCGTCCCGAAACGGGATGGCACGCAAGATTGGCTTCTTGATGTTCAACCCTTGACCGATATCCATGGAAATATCGACGGGCATTTCCAAGGGGCGATGATCTTCATCATCGACCCGGAGCGGGACGAGATCATTTCAACGACGGGAATGCAGAAACTTTTCAATCTGACCGATGCCGAAAGCGACATATGCGCCTTGTTGACCGCGGGTCTCAAAGCCAAAGACGTCGCTGATAGCCGCAATGTGTCGCTTGGGACGGTTCGCAACCAAATCCAGACCGTCCTCGACAAGACTCAAACCAATAGCCAGCTCGACCTGGTCCGGCTCGCGTTGAAGGTAAACCTGCCCGTGGAAACGCCGTCGTGACCATCACCAAAGATCACCTCGATCTTATCGGACAGATATACGACATCCCCAGCCAACCGGATAAATGGCAGCACGTGTTGGATCGATTTGCCCCGCTGGTCGGAGCGGCTGGCGCCGGGGTCATGACCTATGACCCGCTTTATGCCGAACACAACGCGAATATCGTGACGTCGAATTACACCGATATCGACCCGAATTTCATTGAACACTTCGCCGAATTCTCCCGGCAGGAGCAAGCGGGATACGCGCTGATGGCGGAAAATCCCCAACGTGGCTTCGTCTCGGATTTCGAAGCCATGGGAATTTCGCCAGGAGACGCACACGCGAACCTGCCGGCGGTGAGATGGCTGACGGACAATTTCAACATCCGTCACCGCGCCGTCAGTTGCCTGAATTTGGAGAGAGTTTGGACCGACATGCTGGCCATTCAGTTCAAAGCCGATCGAGGGCCGCTGAACGAAGCCGAACGTAGTTTAGGGAACCTGTTCCTTCCGCATTTTGCGAAGGCGGTCGAAATTGGGCGAATGTTCGGCGTCCTTGAACATCGCTATAAGAGCATTTTTTCAGCCTTGAACCGTTTGAATATCGGCGTCCTTATTTTGTCCGCGACGGGCGATGTTCTCATCAAGAACACAGAAGCGGAACGGATACTCGAAAGTGACGACGCGCTGCGCCTGACCAGGGAAGGGCGCCTGACATTCCCGCTGAACGACGCGTTGAATGCGACCATCAAGCAAGTCAGCGATACCGCGCAGGGAAATTCCAGTTCCCCAGGCAGGATTTTCAGTTTGCGACGGAGGTCTTCGGAAACTCCTTGTCTTGTGGAAATTTCGCCCATGAGAGGGGGCGACCTTGGCCCCGCCTATAAAGGCAGCGTCGTGTTCGTGATTGACCCGACGCAAACTCAGAACATTTCCACCGAGGGGATGCAGACGATCTTCCGCCTTACGGGCGCCGAGAGCGACATCTGCCGGATGCTGGCGGAAGGCTTCAGGCCCAGCGATATAGCCGACAGCCGGAACGTCTCGGAGGGTACCGTTCGGAGCCAAATACGGTCGCTGTTCGAGAAAACAAAAACCAACAGTCAGCTGGATATTGTCCGCTTGGCCTTGAAAGTAAACCTGCCGATCAAGTAACCGGCTTAGGCCGCGCTTTCTTGATCCAACGCCGCACGCACGGCACTTGCGGGGACATCCTCTGAATAAACTTTTCTGCAGGAACGAATAGGAATGCCCGTCATCAAATCACCCCGAAGGACACCGAACATTAGCACGACAGTAATTTCCGGGGAGGTTTGACGGGCAAGATTGGCCAACTCCTTCCCATTGATGTCGCCTGGCATAACCATGTCGGCTAGCAATAGGTCGAACGGTTCATCACCCTTCAAAGCCGTGAGAGCTTTTTTAGGTGCTTCCATACATACGACCGCGCAACTACTCTGGTTTTATAAATATTTAGGCCGATATGCCTTTTCGAGGCAGGCCGCTTTCGGTCGAGAAAAACAGGCATATGCTCTTCAATTCCTACGAATTTATCTTTGTCTTCCTACCCTGCTGCCTGCTGGTATTTTTCGCATTGGCTCGTCTGGGGTTGACGACACTTTCGTTGGCGTTTCTTGTCGCCGCTTCTTTGTTTTTCTATGGATGGCATACCCCATTCTTTCTTTTCATTCTGGTCGGCTCGATCTGCGTCAACTATGCATTCGGTCAGTTTCTGCTCTTCCCGTTGGACGACAACCGGAAGCTTGCACGAAGGCTCCTTCTTGGTTCTGGTGTTGTCCTTAATCTCTCCGTACTGGGCTACTATAAATATGCCGGTTTCCTGACGGCGGTCGTCAGCGGCGCTCCGTTTTCTCTCGCGCAAGTGGCTTTGCCGCTGGCGATTTCCTTCTTCACCTTGCAACAGATCGCATTTCTCGCTGACTGCGCCGGGTCCAAGGCAATCGAGCGGGACTTTCTGCGATACGCATTGTTCGTCAGCTTCTTTCCGCAATTGATTGCCGGCCCGATCGTCCATCACCAAGAGATGATGCCCCAGTTCCAACGGAAGAGACCATTCGCGATCTCGTTGGAGCGGTTTGCCGTCGGCGCTTCTATTTTCGCCATTGGTTTGTTTAAAAAGGTCATCATCGCCGACACATTGGCAAAATATGGCGACCCCGTATTCCAATACGCAGATTCAGGCTACGCGCTTTCGTTTGCGGAAGCCTGGGTCGGCGCGTTGTGTTTTACGTTTCAACTCTATTTTGATTTTTCCGGCTATTCCGACATGGCGATAGGGCTCGCGAGATTGTTTGGCGTGCGCCTGCCCGCCAACTTTCGCTCTCCCTATAAGTCACTGAGTATCATCGAATTTTGGCGAACATGGCATATGACGCTTGGCCGCTTTCTCCGCGACTATGTCTATATCCCGCTGGGCGGCAGTCGAAAGGGCATCACCGCGCGACACGCTAATCTCATGATCACCATGGTCATTGGCGGCATATGGCACGGAGCAGGGTGGACGTTTCTGCTGTGGGGGGCGTTCCACGGCGTTGCCTTGACCATGAACCATCTCTGGCGTTTTGCGGTTCGGCGCCTCGGCCGACAAAACGCCAGACCGCGGCTCATCTTCCAGGCACTGGCATTTTGTCTGACCTTTACTACCGTGGTGACCGGCTGGGTTCTTTTTCGCGCCGAGACGATCGACGGCGCATTCCTAATGCTGCGGACGATGTACTTAGGCGGCGAAATTTCACTTCCAGCGTCCTTATTGCCATTGCTTGGCGAACCATTGGTAACCGCAACCCAATCCGCCGGTGTCGTATTTAACGGTTTGTTCCCAAACTTGGACCGCGATCTCAATGTTCTGGTCCTAAGCTTCAGAGAGGCCATTCCCATTCTCCTAATTGTCTTCACTGTGGTGCTGAGCATGCCGAATACGGAACAATTGTTCCGCAGATACCGACCGACGCTGGATATGGATTCGAGATTCCGACCTCCCGTCTCCAAAGCGTTTGTCGAATGGCGCGCGACATTCAGCTGGGGAATAGCGACAGGCTTTCTTTTGATTGTTGCGATCCTCGGCATCGCCGGAGAATCACCGTTTCTGTATTTCCAATTTTGAGGGCCGAGACATTGAAACGAGTGCGCAACGGCAGATGGCGATATATCTCTGGTATGATTTTCGGCATCGTTTTCGGCGCCGCGCTGGTGGTCGTTGTCAACTCAACGATTGATGCTCAAGGCCTGTTTTCCTCTCTAACCACCGAGGCACGGCGAAAGGCGGAGCAATATGCGGATGCCTTGAGGTCATCCGCCGTTCCACTGGATTCACCGAAATTTTCTAATCTGGTCAAATTGGCGTTGGCCAAACGCACCAACGAAGATTGTTACATCATAGGCTCAAGCCACATCATGATGATGGACCAATCCAATTTGCCGTTCGTTGGGAAGCTCTGTCACGAAGCGATCAACCTCGGCGTGGCCGGCGCGGGATACCAGGACCTAATTTTATTTCTCGGGCTGCTGAACAGGAAACCGGAGAAAAAGACGATTTTTCTGGAGTTCCCTCCCTGGGTTTTCAGGAACGATGCTGAGGGGCGCTATCAAATGCTCAATGACGAGTATTTGAAATCGCGCGCCGTGTTCCACCTACCCGGCGGCGCAGACTTCTTTTCCCATTGGAGCTTCGGGTTGAATAGCGCGCGTTTCAGCGTGCGATACCTAGAATTCAATCTCCGCTCCGCCTGGAACAATCGCGGATTAGAACGAGATCGAAACGCCCGCAACCAAACTCAATCCCCTGATAGAGAGACCAACAATATTCATCGGGACAAAATGTATTCATCAGGGCGCCTATACCCGCCCCGCACACCAATGAAATGGGAAGACGTCCCCGTTGCCGGGTTTCGGGCCAAGATGCCTGCGGTCGATTCTGTAACGCTGAAGGAGCTACGCACGGTTATCGGGCAGGTAATCGCCAAAGGGAACGTGCTTCATATTCTCATGACTCCCTACCATCCAAAGGTCTGGGAATGCGAAGACACGACGACTTGCAAAGCCTTCGAAGCCAGTGAAGTGGAAATTCTCAAAATTGCCGCAGATTTCGGGCTAACCGTCTTCGGATCTTTCAACCCTTCACGGTTGGATGCAACGGGCGAGGACTTCTCCGATCAGCACCACCTGCTTTCCGAGAGCGCGTGGAAAATCGAAAATCTGATCCAACAATTCTCCCGGCCTCAAGCTCCAAAAGGTTAAGTCGCCAAATTCAGGGCGACCTTACCGGGGAAAAAACTATCCAGTTCCCCTGAGCAAAACGTCCTCCGTCAGGGCGCAAAGGCTTCAGGCTCCTTTATCTTGAACTACATGAGAGACCGGCAGGGTGATCGTCACCTTGGTGCCGACGCCGCGTTTGCTTTCCAGGTCGATGGTGCCGCCGTTCATTTCCAACAGGCGTTTGGACAGCGGCAGGCCGAGGCCGGTGCCGCCTTCGCTGGTGATCGTCGATGCACTACCCCGCTCGAATTTATCGAACACGCGGACGATGTCTTTTTCCGCGATCCCGACGCCATGGTCGGACACCACGATCGAGACCTGCCCCTCATTGGGAGAGAGAACGGAAACCTCGACCCGACCATTGGCCCGCGAATACTTGATCGCGTTGGAGACGATGTTGATCAGGATCTGGTTCACGTGTTTGGGGTCCGCGACGACACGCGGAACCTCGCCATCGATCTGCAGGATCAGGTTGATCGACTTCTTTTCCGCCAGAACCTGCATCACATCCACCGCCGCCGACGCCGCCGTGCGGACATCCATTACCTCGGGCCGGTGGTCTTCCATCCCGGCCTCGATCCGCGACAGGTCGAGGATATCGTTGACCAGGGTCAGCAGGTGTTTGCTGGCGGCATGCACGTCTTCGATGATGTGATGTACCTTTTCCGGGGAAAACCCCTTCGACATGTCAGACGACAACAAATCCAGATACCCGATGATCCCGTTCAACGGGGTGCGGAATTCGTGGCTCATATTGGCCAGGAACGACGACTTGGCGCGGCTGACTTCCTGCGCCTTGTCACGGTCGGCCATGAGCGCGGCCTCGGCCCGGACCAGTTGCGTGACGTCCCGGCCCGTACCCCGGTAGCCCTTGAACACGCCCTCGGCGTCGAAAATCGGCTTACCGGAGACACTGACGTACATCACGCCGCCGTCGCCGTCCGACCGGCAGAAGCGAAAATCTGAAAACGGACGCCGCTCCGCCAATAGGCGTTCATGGGCAAGCAATTCCTTCTCCGGCACATCGATCAGGCCGATCTCGCGCCGCGTCTTGCCGACATAATCGCTCGGCTCCAGCCCTGGGTGTTCCTGTTTGGAGACGGAGACGTTCGTGAAGCGCAAGTTCTCGTCCTGCTCCCAGAACCAGTCGGCCGACGTTTCCGCAAAGTCCCGGAAGCGGCTTTCGCTTTGTTGTAGCGCCGTCTCCGTGGTGATCCGCTCAATCGCAATGCTGGCCAGGGCGGCCTGCGCCTCGATCACCCGCAGATCGCTCTCGGAGGGGCTTCGAGGCGCGTCGTAGTACATCGCGAAGGAGCCGAGCACTCTTTTGTCCTTCGACAAAATCGGGTGCGACCAACAGGCAGCGAACCCGACCTGTGCGGCCAGGTCCTTGTATGGCGCCCAAAACGGATGCGAGAAGACGTCTTCGACGATCACGCGCTCCGCCGTGAACATCGCCGTCCCGCAAGAACCGACCCCTTCACCGATCTCCAGACCGCTGATCGCCTTGTTATAGAAATCGGGCATGCTGGGCGCCGCTGCATGGCGCATATGCTTGCCGTCTTCGTCGAGCAGCAGGACCGTGCAGCGCATGCGCGGATCAAGGTCTTCCGTATCCAGACAGAGGACTTCCAACGTCTCAGCCAAGCTGGCGCCATCGACGATCTTCTCGAGGACATGGGAACGCGCAGCAAAAAATTTGGCCTGTTGGTCCACCGTCGGCTCCACAAAGCGATAGAAACGGGGCGCTAACCTAGCAACGTTACCACCGAGTTCCTACAAGCCGAATGACATAGGTCCATAATCAGGCGGCCTCAGCTTCCGCCGGTTGATAACCTTTCCAGGAACATCAGACCGTATTCATCCAGTTTTTTCGGGCCGACGCCGTTTATATCGGCCATCTGGTCCAGGGTCGCGGGGCGGCTCAGGCACATTTCACGCAAGGTCGCGTCGGAAAATACGACATAGGCAGGGACGTTCCGTTCCTTCGCCAATTCCTGGCGCAGCCGCTTCAGCCCCGCAAACAGGTCCGCCAATTCCGGCGGCAGGTCCGGCGCTGCGCCACGCGCGCCGCGCGACTTGTTTCCGCCCGCCTTGCCGGGAATGGGTTCACGGATCATGAAGGTCTCATCGCCTTTCAAGACCGCCTCTCCCCGTTCGGTCAGCTTCAAGCTGCCATAACCCGCGATGTCGATCGACAGGCACCCCCCGGCGACGGCCTGGCGGATGAAGCTTTGCCAGTAATCCTTGGACCGATCCGCACCGACGCCGAAGGTCGGCAGTTGGTCGTGGCCGCGTTCCTTGATCTTCTTGGTCTCGCCGCCGCGAAGAATGTCGATCAGATGCGCCCCGCCAAAGGATTGGCCGGTGCGCAGCGCGGCGGAAAACAGCATCTGCGCCTCGACCGTGGCATCGACCAGCTTCGGCGGGTCCAGGCAGATATCGCAATTGCCGCAGGGCGCGATCGTTTCGTCGAAATAGGACAGCAGCGTCTGACGGCGGCAGGTCGTCGCCTCGCAATAGGCCAGCAGGGCATCCAGGCGCTTGTGCTCGCGACGGCGGTGATCTTCGTTTTCGCCATCCTGATCGATGAACTGACGACGCATGCGGATATCGTCCAGGCCGTAAACCAACTTAACGTCTGAAGCGGCGCCGTCGCGCCCGGCGCGACCGATTTCCTGATAGTAGGCTTCCATGCTGCCCGGCAGGTTAAGGTGGAAGACATAGCGGATATCGGGCTTGTCGATCCCCATGCCGAAGGCGATGGTCGCGACCATGACCACCCCGTCCTCGGCCATGAACAATTCCTGGTTCTCGCGCCGAACCTCGGTCGGCAGACCGGCGTGATAGGGCAGCGCCCGATAGCCGTTGTCGTTGAGGAACTGGCTGACTTCCTCGGTCAGGCGGCGCGACAGGCAATAGACGATGCCCGACTGCCCCCGCCGGTCCTCAAGAAAGCCCAGAATCTGCGCCTTCCAATCGGTTTTCGGCTCGACCGCCAAGTGCAGGTTCGGGCGGTCGAAGCCATAAACCATGATCTCGCCGCGCCCGTCGAACAGCTTGGCCGCGATGTCGCGGCGGGTCGCTTCGTCGGCGGTCGCGGTGAAGGCGGAAAAGACCGCGCCGGGGAAGGCATCCTTCAGGCCCGACAAGGCTTCGTATTCGGGACGGAAGTTCATTCCCCATTTGGAGATGCAATGGGCCTCATCGACCACGAACATGTCCGGAGAGAGCTTTTGCAGGGCCTGAATCATGCGCGCCGTCATCAGCCGTTCCGGCGACATGTACAGAATTTTACAGGTTCCGGCCTGGACCCGTTTCCAATCGGCGACATTGGCGTCCCGGTCGCGGCCGGAATGGATACAGGCCGCATCGACGCCGAGCGCCCGCAGCGCCGCGACCTGATCGTCCATGAGCGCCACCAAGGGTGAGACGACGATGGTCAGGTTTTGAAAGACCAGGGCCGGGACCTGGTAACACAGCGACTTTCCCGCACCGGTCGGCATAACCACCAGGGTGTTCTGGCGGGCCAGAAGCCGCGCCACGATCTCGGCCTGTCCAGGACGGAACGCCTGAAGCCCGAACACGGAATGCAAAAGGTCTTCGGCTTGTAACTGGTGGGCGGGCGCATCCATGTGATCGAGAAGTTCCTGGTCGGGGCGAGAAGGATTCGTGCGACAGCGACCTTACTGGAAAGGCCTACCGTCTCGCCACCCACCAATACCCTAAGTAGGGTTCCTGACCGCGCCACCCGCAGGACACAATCCATTGATCCGAAATTTATTTCGAAATAATTTTTAGAATAATTTGTCAAATAATTTATAAAATAAAAATAAATAATATTATATGAATTGATAATAAAAAATATCACACCATATTAGATAAGGCAGAAAATCAATTTTGCCGATATGGAAGTTTTTTTACATGTCATTTAAAGATTTTTCTTCGTCGCAGAAAAAATCGGCTATCAAGAAACCGGCCGCGCAAGCGATCGCCCAACCGCCGAAAAGCGCTCCCGAAAAGAAATAGCAGCCACACGCTCAAAGCCCCTTTGACAACCGGCGGCGTCTATATGCCGCCGGGGCTGGGGCGAACCGACGTCGCCCCAGATAGGCGGCGCACAGACGTCTGCGCCTGCTCTCCAGATACGAACAAGGAACCGATCATGACGAAACCCGCAGGAACCACCCCCTTTGCCATCGGCCTATTGTCCGGTGCCGCGATCATTTCCATTCTTGGCTTCGCCAATGATTGGGTCGTAACCGCAAAAGCTAGCGAAGCCCATGTCATGGATGCTCGGACCGATGTCCGTGGCGCGATATGCGCTGCCCTTGCCCACCAACACCTCAGATCGAAAAACCTTTCGCCCGAGCTCGAGGGCTACACGGACGGCCCGCGCGAAGCACGCGACAAGTTGGCGCAACGCTTCTCGATCCGCCTTCCGGGTGAAACCAGTGTCGACCCCTACGCCGTTTCCGCTTGTGCGCATGAGTTGAACAAACCCTCCTCCTGACCACGTTTTATGGGACGCGCCGGACGGACGGAAGGATGGCCTGAACGTGTTTAAAGCCCTTCTGTGTTGGCTTGGCCTGCACGATTTTCAGGTCATCGACCGGATATTCAATTTCGGCGGCGGCAGCGGTGTGGAGAAGGTCCGGTGCCGACGCTGCGGTGCCGTCATGGCCCGAAACACCTGAGGCCGCCCTTTCAACATACAAAGAAATGAAGCCACAATGAGATATCAAGTAACGACCTTGCGCGGGATCCGATCTTGCGCAGCCGGCCTGGCGTTTCTGGCGATCGTCGCCGGCTTTGGCGCACTAGGGCCCGCGAACGCCGGCACCGAGAGCCCACCTGCCAACGCCCACAAACTGGAGTACAGCCAGGAATGGAAATGCGACGGCGGTTACCGCCGGGTCGAGCAAACCTGCGTCGCGGTCAACGTACCGAAACACGCCTATCCGACTAATTCTTCCTATGGCCAGGGCTGGGAGTGCGAACGCGGCTATGTCGAAGACGGCGCAGGCTGCGCTCCCGTTGCCGTTCCGCCAAACGCACATCTGGACTCATATGGCGACCGCTGGCAATGCGGGCGCGGCTACAGACAAAACAACGAAACCTGCCAAAAAATCAAGGTCCCGGAACATGGCTACCTGACCGAGTCCTCGCACGGGAGGGGTTGGGAGTGTAATCGCGGGTACCTTGCTATCGGCGACACTTGCGAGGCGGTGAAAGTCCCCGCCAATGCCTACTTCGTCGATCAATCCTACGGCCCCGGATGGAAATGCGAACGTGGCTATCAGGCAACCGGCGAGACCTGCATCAAGCTTGCACTTCCCGATCATGCACATCTGGATCACACGGGGAACAATTGGGAATGCAATCTTCCCTACCGGCGTCGCATGGAGACTTGTATCCTCCAATAATCCACGTTGGAACTTCGGCGTTATTTCATCCATTCCGTGATCGGCTTGGTCGTTCGTTCCCGAACATGACCCACGGAAACGATATGCGATACCGTCTCGCCGTCGACCGTCAGAGGCATGCGAATTCGCCAATATTCACGGAAGATGCCATCAGGCTTCACGACCTTCGAATGATAGACGATCGGACGCCGTTCTTCGACGATCTGCAAACACTCACCCAAAACCTTCGAGTTGAAAATGGCGTTGTCGCGAACGGATTTTCCCGTGCAGTCGTACCCGATGAAGGTCGTATTCGCCGTGCCCCAGAATCGATAATAGAAATCAATCGGATCACCCGGCAGCACATCGACGATAACCGCCATTGGGATGGCAGTCGTACCAATGTCGATCAAATTGAAGTCCGACCATTTTGGCGCCCAAGCCCCGCCCTGGATGCTACGCCAATAATTGAACGCGTCCGCCAAGCCTCCGGGAAGGACCCCTGCGTCCGGCGCGTAGGCATCAACTTCCGCCTTCATCGACTACCGCCCCTTAAATCAAAAGTTTCTTATGTTGGGTGGTATCACTGCGCCGCGAACGGGTCTAGCCCGACCTACGGCTAGGTAAAACGAAGACGGGCGAACCGAAGTTCGCCCGCCTCACTCACATGTCGGAAGGTTTCCGACGTATTACTTTGACGCCGTCCAAGGCCGCCAGATTTGATACCGAGCCTTGGTTTGGCATTTCTGCACAACGACCGCGGCGCCCTTGGCTCCTTTGCCGGTCGCGGTCATGCAGAAATCTGAGGTCAGCATCTTCACATGGCCGTCCTTCTGCAATTCCCACTTCATATTGGGGGAATTCTTGCATTTGGAAATCAGCACCGGCGTATTTTCCCCGGGCTGGGCATCGCCAGTGCCGACACAGTACTTGTTGCCGAATTGCAACGTGCCCGACTTCTGGTCCGGCGCAATCCATAGGGTGTCCTGCTGCTTGCAGTCGGCAACCACCATGGCTTCGGTCGGCCCCTCGCTTTTGCTCAGGCACAACCCGGCAACGTTGGACAATTCGAACCGCAACGTGCCCTTGGGCTGCTTCTGCTGCCGCTTGATCGCGGCAATCAAGGCCTTGTCCGCCTGCGGCACCGCCGAAGGCGCCGAAGTCGGGGTCTGATTGTTGTTCACCTGAATCGTCGTCGAGGGAATGGTTTCGATCTTGATCTTACTCGGATCGATGGTGTTCGTGCTCGGCGTGGTTTGGGTGCTCGTGATGACGATCTTGCTGGGATCGATCGACGACGGGGACGACGTGGCATCCGGGTCCTTACCGGCCTTGTAGGCCGCCAGGCGGGTTTTGAAATTAGCGCTCGGCTGCACGTTACCGCCGATCACCGCCCCCCAATGGAACAGGAATTCGTCAGGCCCTTTGGCCTGCTTGAGCATGAGGCCGATATCCACCGGGCGATTTGAAATGTCGATCGCCTGACGAATCTTTCCCTCCATCTCCTCCGTTTTCATGAGCTTGTCCATTTCCATGATCACAACGACGGATACAGCCGCGGCGATCGCCATAGGGGCCGCGGCGGCGGCAGCCAAATTGCCCCCCGACGAGGCCAAAGCCAGCCCCATTTTACCCGCCTCCCGCGCAGCCGTGCTGAAGGGGAACAAGGCGATTTTCGATGCCTCAAACATCATCGGGATCACGGTAGCGCCGACCGGGCCGGCGAATGCGGCGGTCAACTGAATCGCTCCGGCAACGACTTCGTTGTAGTCGGGCGGGGCGATCACGCCACCGGCGTAGATGGACGCGGCCCCCATCTTGGACAGCGCCTCCTTATTGGCTTTGTTCGCCGCGAGCATATAGGTGTCGAACGCCTGCTTCGCTTGATAGGCGACGAACTGGCGGTTCCATTGAATCAACTTGGCAACCATGTCCACCAAGTTCTTTTCCGTCGCAGTGCGCTGGGAAACCGGCTTGGTCGCCGCCTCCATCACCACTTTGCCCAGCAAAGCCGAAAGGATCGGGCTTTCCCAAGGCGTCTTGTCGATGACGTCCCAGGCCTTGGTAAGGCCCGGACCGGCAGGCTCCCCGGCCTTCAGCGCAATCGCCTTGACCGCATCGTCGATCTTCGTCCGCTCGGCGATCATTTTGGCCAGAATGTCATCGGCACCGCTTCCCAGCCCGAACAGGCCATACTTGGTCCGCGTCGGGACCACCCACTTCATCTTCTTGTTCCGGCAGGCCTTGGCGGTCTTAACGCCGAACCAGGTGCGGGTCGATCCTTCCGGGCAGGACCAACAGGTCCCGCCGTCGATGAAATCAAAATGCTGGCCCGCAGGGCAGGTCAGGGCCGCTTTCTTAACGGCGGGTTCGAAATCCAGCAGGATTTTGCAGGCGTTGGCCCCGGTCACGGGATTAGCCGTGCGCTGATAGTCTTCGGGACATTTCCAGCATTCCCCGCCATTGCGGGGGTCGCGGATCGCGCCTTCGGGACAGGGCTTGCCTCTGAACACGGCACTGACCGCTTTCCTGCCGATCATGCCGCAGGCATTCCATTGGTCGACGGCGGCGGCGGTTCGGCCATATCCCGACGGACATTGCCAACATTCGCCACCGTTACGCCCATCGATGAATGAGCCGCTAGGGCAATTGACCTTGCCCAGAAATGTCGCCCTGCCGGTTCTTGCCGGAACCGCTTTGTCACAGGCCTTGGGGCTGGTAACGGGACGCGCATTGCGGTTGAAGCCGGTCGGGCACGAATAACAGGACCAAGTCCCGATATCGAAGAACGACCCGGCCGGGCATCTGCCGACAGCCTTCGACATGAAACTGGCCGGCTCGTAGTCACAAGCCGGCTGCAGGTTTCCGGCGGCATCGATCGCCCCGCAAGCCGAATGGCCTCTTAAGAGTTTCCATGACGAGTTTGCTTGCGCCGCATCCCCCGCAATAACGCTGAACAGCAAACCCAGACAAAACACCCCAAGGCCCCAAAGGACCCGCCGAGAACCAACCGAATACATTGAATATTTCTCCCCCCGAAATACGGGAACCCAGCTCATTTCATAAGTTCTTTGGCGTTTAGAGCATCAACCGGAGCCGAGACAGTGACGTTCGTCATCCCGCGTGGAATGCGAAATTTTTTTTGCGTTTGGGGGATATTGGTTGCGGAATTAAAGCACTTCGGCGTCAACTACTTGCGCGAACGTAGTGTCTGGGACGGCAGCACACCGAATTGTTCCAGATAACGCCGGGAAAACCACCCGACATGGGAAAAGCCCCATTTCAGGGCGATGTCCCGCACGCCGGCACCTGGCGCGGCAGTGCGCAGGTCGGCATGGGCGCCGTTCAGCCGAACGAAACGCACATAGGCCATGGGAGACATCTCGAACGCATCATTGAAAGCGATCTGCAGGGTGCGATAACTGCAGCCTGCTTGCTGCGCCAATGTCTCCAAGGTGATCGGTCGATCCGCATGGGCGTGGATATAGTCGCGCGCCCGTTTGACGTAGTAAGGCAACGCACCGCCCGTGGGCCGATTGTTGAGAAGGTCGCTATAGGAATTCGGCAGCAACGTGAGAACATGCGTCAGCAGAAGTTCCCGAAGGCCATTCATCACCAGCGGATTGTCGAACTGGCGCAGCGGACCGTCCAAGGCGCTTGCAACATAGTCGATGGTTTGACGCAAATGCCTGCCACCCGGCGTTTCAAGGTCCACCTTGGCATCGAACGTGATGTCCCGATGAAAGCTTCCTTCGCCCAGCAAAGCCCGCGCCTGACGCTTCAACGCATCGGCCGATAGAGACAAGGCATAGCTTGCGAAGTTTTCCTGATCGGCAAACGTCGCGGCGCGGGTGTCACGCATCAGGGCGACCGTCGGTGAAATGGCGAAATCCTCGCCGCGATGGCGGACCTGAGCCGCGCCAGCAGTCAGCAAGAACAGCATCAAACTGTCTTCATCGTGTTCATAGGCGCGAACGCGGGTCGGCACGTTGCCATAAGTGACATGCATCAATTTGATGTCGTTGATCGGCACGGCGCAGAACAACGCATCGACGTCATGCCCTTTGCCGACGACATCAATCTTATTGGTGTTGGTGACTTCCGCCAGCAATTGCTGCATCTCGTGCAGGTCTTTCGACGCCAGAACCTGATGATTTATCAACTGGGCCACGGAAGTGATCTCTTCAAAAAAGGCGCAAAATGCGATCCGACGGCCAACCGTCGCACCGCCGCCGAAATACACTGTGACAGGCAAGAGCCGGCGAGAATAGCCGGAATCTCACTTCTCGTGCGACCCGCTGCCGGCCTGGGTCTTCATCGTCTTTTTAACGGGCGCGATACTGGAACGCCCAAAATGGGCCGTGATCAGATCACCCATGACATCGGCCGCGGCGTTGTTCCGATTGCCCGCCCGGTAAAGCACCAGATCGACACTCGGTAGCGGGGGAAAACTCTCGGCCTCGCCCAATATCCGCATTCCCGGCACGACCGAGCTTTTGGCGATGATGCTGACGGCGCAACCACTGAGCACCGCCGCATGCAGGCCGCTGATGCCCGGGCTGACGAAAGCGATCTTCCATTTGCGCCCCATGTTGGCCAAACCCGCCAACGCGATGTCGCGGAACACGTTGCCCGGCGGCAGAACCGCCAGCGGCACGGGATTGCTGTTGTGGGGCGATCTCGCCTCTCCCGCCACCCAGACCAAAGGCTCCTGCGCCACAAGGTCCCCTTCCTCGAACGCCCGCATGTCGGTAACCAGCGCCAGGTCGATTTCGCCGCGCTTGAGTTGCGCCACCAGGGGGCTGGACAACATGGTCCGCAACTCGACCTCGACATCCGGGAAGGCGTTTGAAAAACTGGATAGAATGGGCGGCAACAAATAGGTCGCGTACAGATCAGGCACGCCCAAAATGACCTTGCCGCTGAGCTTCGGCGCGGTCAGGCGGACCTTCACTTCTTCCTGAAGGTTCATGATCGTTCGCGCGTAGCCCAGCAGCAGTTCCCCGTCGGGCGTCAGGACCAGCTTGCGGTTGACGGTGGTGAACAACTCGGCGCTGACCATGTCTTCCAGGCGCCGCATCTGCAGACTAACCGCCGGTTGCGTGCGACCCGTGCGGCGCGCCGTTTCCGACACACTGCCCGTTTCCACAAGTAAAATGAATGCCTGCAAGAGGCGCAGATCGAGAGGTTGTTTCATGCTCTGACCATTAAATAAATTTATGGAAAATATTTAAAGATTAAATTTAGTAATTTGTGCACCGCACACTAAGCTTCGTTTTGCGTCATGCACGTCGGGTCTTCCCGCGAAAACAGGAGAACGCCATGTCAGGCACCACACGTCGAAATGCCTTCCGCCTCGCCCTTGCCGGTGCGCTTTGCGCCATTGCCGCCGGCGCCTCGACCCCGGCTGTTGCGGCCGACAAGGTCATCAAGGTCGGCACCTTGAAACTGATCCACGGCATCACGCCGTACTTTTATGAAAAATTCGCCCCCGCCGGATACAAGATCCAGGTCGTACCGTTCGAAAGCCCGACCGACGGCAAAAACGCCGTGGTCACCGGCACGGTCGACTTCGGGATTTACGGCCTGGCCGCCGCCACCCTGGGGGCCGCCGCCGGCGAGCCGGTCGTCGTCGTCGCCGCCGCCTGCAACCGGGGCATGGCCGTGGTTTCCGGCGCCAAGTCGTCGATCAACACGATCAAGGACCTGAAGGGCAAGAAAGTCGGCATTTGGCCGGGCTCGACTCAGGAAGTCGTGATCCTGGACCGGCTGACCGCCGAAGGCATGACCATCAAGGACATCAAGCCGATCCGCGTGTCGTTCAGCGACATGGCCCCGGCATTGGAGCGCGGTGACCTGGACGCCTATGTCGGCGCCGAGCCGGGCCCGGGCATCAGCCTGGCCAAGGGCGTCGGCAAGATCGTCGAGTATCCCTATTCGACCCCGACCGGCTCGCTCAACATGGTGCTGACCACCAGCCAGGAAAAGATCGACAAGGATCCGGAACTGGTCATGACCCTGCTGACGATCCACAGCAAGGCCGCCGAATACGCCATGAAGACCCGCTCCGAATTCGTCGCCGTGGCGATGCAGAAGCTGGGCCAGCAGAAGGCCTCGATCGAAAAGGCCGCGCCCAACGTGGAGCTGACCTGGAAGATCGACGATCTGTTCCTGAAGCAGGCCAACTATTACGGCACGCAAATGCTGGGCAAGAAGCAGATCCGCCAGCTGCCCGACTACGCGACGTTCATCAATCCGACCTTCGTCCGCAAGATCGCGGGCATGTAATCCGCCAGTGAACCGCAACGAGGCGTCTCACGTGAATTCTCCAATCGAAGAAAACAGTGCGGTTGCGCCCGGGGAAACTTCCCCGGCGCAATCGCCCCTTCGCCGCAAAGTCGTGCGGCGCATCAAGAAAATCGGCCTGGCCCTGGTCGTTCCTATCGCCCTGGTCGCGTTCTGGGAGCTGATGGTCCGCTGGACCGGCACCCGTCTGATCCCGCCGCCGGGCGACGTGTTGATCATGATGTGGGATTTCGCCTTCGGCGGCATCTACGACGACGGGTTCAGCGCCAGCCTACCGATCCATCTTTGGGTTTCCCTGCAACGCGTGTACGGCGGCTTCCTCGCCGCGGCGCTGGTCGGCATTCCGCTGGGCGTGGCCCTCGGCCGCTCGCAGTTGCTGCGCGACATGCTCGACCCGACCCTGTCGCTGCTGCGCCCCATTCCGGTTACCGCCTGGTTGCCGCTGTCGATGATCTTCTTCGGCCTGGGGCCCAAGTCGGCGGTGTTCCTGGTTTTCCTGGGCGCGTTCTATCCGATCCTTCTGAACACCGTGTTCGGCGTTAAATCGGTCGATCAACGCCTGTTGGAAGCCGCGGCCATGCTGGGCTGCAAGGGCTCGCAACTGTTTCGCTCGGTGGTCCTTCCGGCGGCCACGCCCAACATCTTCAACGGCCTGCGCCTGGGTCACGGCTTTGCCTGGATCCTGATCGTGGTCGGCGAAATGACCGGCGTGCCCGAAGGCCTGGGCGCCGTGATCATGGATGGGCGGACCTTGTCGCGCACAGATCTGGTGATCACCGGAATGATCGTGATCGGCGTAACCGGATACCTGTCCGACCGCCTGATCATCGCCATCAACAACCGCCTTCTGCGTTGGAGCCCCCAGCACAATGTCTGATACCCATACACCTCACGCCAACGACGCGCCGCCGGTGATCCGCATTGCCGGGCTGGAAAAATACTTCGATTCCGAGAAGGGCCGATTCCAGGCTTTGCGCGGCATCAACCTGGACATCCACCGCGGCGAATTCATCTGCCTGCTCGGCGCATCGGGCTGCGGCAAATCGACCCTGCTGCGGATCATCGCCGGGTTCGAAACCGCCAGCGCCGGCACGGCCTCCGCTTTCGGCAAGCCGGTGCAGGGACCGGGACCGGACCGCGGCATCGTGTTTCAGGACTACGCCCTGTTCCCCTGGCTGACCGTCTACGAGAACATCGCCTTCGGGCCCAAGCATGCCGGGATGGGCAGCAAGGAAATCAAGCGCATCACCGACAAGTTCACCGAGATGGTCGGCCTGACGGAATTCGTCCACCACTACCCCAGTGAGCTTTCCGGCGGCATGAAGCAACGCGTCGCCATTGCCCGCGTGCTGGCCAACGACACCGACATCCTTCTGATGGACGAACCGTTCGGCGCGCTCGACGCCCTGACCCGGGCCAAGCTTCAGGAAGAGCTGCTGGATATCTGGCGGCAGACCAACCTGACCGTGATCTTCGTGACCCATTCGGTCGAGGAAGCCGTCGTACTGGCCGATCGCATCGTCGTCATGAGCGCCGGGCCCGGTCGGGTCGATTGCGACATGACGATCGACCTTCCGCGACCGCGCGACGTTTCGTCGGAAGACTTCAACGCCATTCGCCGCACCGTGGCGCAACGGCTCAGCAGCAACCTTGCGCCGGGCCGCCGGCTGAAGAGCGGAGACGCCGCCTAAGATGCCTTCCACGACACCGACCACCGACCAGATGGCCGCCCCCTATCGCGGCATGGACAAGGCGCAGATCGACGCCGGATACAACAACAGCGCCGCCGTCGCCGACAGCGCCATCCGGGTCGAAAATTGGACCCGGCGCAGCGAAGCCGTGCGCGCCCAACCGACGGCCCGACTTGACCTGCGCTACGGGCCAAAGGAAAACAATCGGATCGACTTCTTTCCCACCACCTTGGGCAATTCCCCCGCTCCCTTGTTCGTATTCGTTCACGGCGGATATTGGTTCCGCAACAGCAAGGAAGTTTTCGCCCATGTGTCCGAAGGCCCCTGCGCCAACGGAATCAACGTCGCGACCGTCGGCTATACGCTGGCCCCGGAAGCAAGCCTGTCCGAGATCACACAAGAAGTCAGCGACGCCATTTCCTTCCTCGCGGCGTCGGCGGATGAATTGGGTTTCGATCCGAATGCCATCATCGTCGGCGGCTGGTCCGCGGGCGGTCAGTTGGCGACGATTTCCGCCGACCACCCCAACGTCGCGGCGATCCTGTCGATCAGCGGCATTTTCGATCTGACACCGATCCGGCAAAGCTACATCGACGATGCCCTGTCGCTGACGTTCGAGGAGATCGAAACCCTGAGCCCACTGTTCAACCTGCCGAACAAGAACCTTCCCCTGCGGCTTTACGTGGGCGGCGGCGAGCTTCCGGAATTGAAACGACAGTCCTCGGCCTATACGGCGGCGGCGGTCGAACACGGCCTGTCGGCGGCGCTCGATGTCCTGGGCCGGCACAACCACTTCACCATCATCGACGAATTGTCCGACAAGGAAGGCCTGATCACCCTGGGGCTGGTTCGATTGGTGCGGGATATCACCGCCGCACGCGCGGCCTGATCCTCACAACGTTACGCAAAGAAAAAGGCCGCCGCGAAACCGCGGCGGCCTCCAGTCCTTGCCGGTAACGACGGTCAGCCGTTGCCGGACGAATAGGCCGCGGCGTTTTCGCCGGCGATCTTGCCGAAGACGGACCCGGCCATAAGGCCGCTGCCGCCCGGATAGTTTTCGTAGAACAGGCCGCCGACCAGTTCGCCCGCCGCATACAGGCCGGGGATGGAATGGTCGCTGACGTCCTGAACCACGCCTTTTTCGTCGATCTTCAAGCCGCCGAAGGTGAAGGTCACCCCGGTCGTGGTGACGAAGGCTTCGAACGGGCCTTCGTTGATCGGAAGGGCCCAGTTGGTCTTGTTCGGGCTCAGCCCCTTGGTCGTCACGCCGTCCAAGATCGACGGGTTGAACTTGCCCGGCTGACAGGCGGCGTTGAACTCGTCGATCGTCGCCTTCAAGGTCGGCGGATCGATTTCCAACTCGGCGGCCAGTTCCTCAATCGTGTTGGCCGTGACCTTGGTCACCTGACGGATGCGGTATTCGTCGCGCAGCAGGGGAATGGTCTTCTGGTCGAAGATCTGGATCGCCGTGCGGTACGGCTGGCCCATGATCTCGCGACCGAACTTCACATAGGTGTGGTTGCGCAGGTCTTCGCCTTCGTCGACGAAGCGCTTGCCCTTGAGGTTGACCATGATGCCCCAGGGGTAGGAGTGCTTCTGAAAGTTATCGAGCACTTCGTAGTCGCCATATTCATCGGACGAAATGTCCCAACCGACCGAGTGGCAGCCGGACCAGTTGCCGTAGGGCCGAGCGCCAATGTCCATCGCCATGCGGATGCCGTCACCCATGTTGTGGCGGGTGCCGCGCACGCGGGCCAGGTCCCAGCCCGAGCCCAGATAGCGGGCACGCATTTCGGGGCTCGACTCGAACCCGCCGCAGGCCAGGATCACGGCCTTGGTCGGAATTTCTTCGTAGCCCTTGGGGCCCCGCACTTCGATGCCCTGGATCGTACGATCCTGACCCTGGATCAGACGCACCGCGCCGGTCTCGTAACGGATGTCGCAGCCCATATCCTTGACGCGCTTGATCTCGGCCTCGACCAGACCGGCGCCGCCGCCGACGGCTTCGATGTTCACGCCACCGTAGAAGTGATGCTTGCCATCGACCAGGAACGACTGGCGACCGAACATCGGGATGAAGCGGATGCCGTGCTTACGCAGCCAGACCATGGTCGAGCGCGAATTGTCGATCAGACGCCAGGCCATGTCTTCGTTGGCCTGATGGCGGGTGACCTTCATCAGCGCTTGATAGAACACGTCACGGTCATGAACCGGCAGCACGATCTGATCGCGCTCGGCATCGGACAGATCGATCAGAACGTCGGAAGCCGCGTCTTCGATCCCGGAATGACAAAACCGGAAGCCACCGGCGGTGAAGTAAGAGTTGCCGCCCTTTTCGTGTTCGGGGGCTTTCTCGAGAATTAGAACCTCGGCGCCGTTTTCCCGCGCCGCCATCGCCGCGGACAAGGCGGCGTTCCCGGCCCCGACCACGACCACATCATACTTGGACATCTGCCTTTATCTCCTCTTTGCGTGGCGGCGGGGATTCCGCCCCAGCGCCGAGGAGGGATATTGCCTTTTGGCTTTTATGAAGTAAAATTCAATAAATTAAACAGTTATGAAGAATAAATAATCAATGAGCCGCCCCTACTCGCTCAAGGATATCGAGGTTTTCGTCAAGGTCGTGCGCCTGGGCAGCTTCAAGGACGTCGCCCGCGACCTGAACGTGACCCAATCGGCCCTGACCCAGCGCCTGAAAAAATTGGAAGACGCCCTGGGCGCGCGGCTGATCGACCGGACGACGCGCTCGGTCGCCCCGACCGCCGTGGGGCGCAGTTTCCTGCCTGCGGCGGAACGATTGTTGGCGCAGTTCGAACAGACCATCGACGATCTGGAAGACTTCATTCACGTCCGACACGGCCGCGTCACCATCGCCAGCCTGATCTCGGTCGCGACCTATATCCTGCCGCAGACCATCCGCCGGTTCGCCGAACAGCATCCCGACGTGGGCGTGCGCGTGATCGACGATTCCGAACAGGACATCGTCGAACATGTGCTGCAGGGCGAGGCCGAATTCGCCATCGACATGCGCACCGACGACAGCAACGACGACCCCGACCTGTCGTTCACCCCGGTGATGAAGGACCGGTTCGTGCTGGCCTGCCGGGCCGATCATCCGCTGGCCGAGGGCGGCCCCGTGCCCTGGCACGCCCTGGCCGAGATGCCGGTCATCATGCTGGGTCCGCGCAGCGGCACCAGCCGCCTGCTGACCACGCAATTCCCCAAGGGGCCGCGTCAGCACGACTGGCGGTACGAGGTCCAGCACCTATCGACCATGGTCGGCTTTCTGGAGGCCGGAATGGGCGTCGGCGTCGTGCCCGCCATGACGATGCGCGGCCTGCGCGGCGACACATTGGTGCAAAGGCCGCTGGTCGATCCGGATTTCAGCCGCACCGTAGCCGTCGTGGAGCGCCGCGACGCGACGCTTTCGCCCGCGGCGCTACGCCTTAAGACCTTGTTGCTAGAGGAATTTCAAGGGCTCACCCGCTCGGATTGATATCCTCAATCCTGGGCGCGTCGCGGGCCCAACAACGAATTTTCCTGGGAGGGAATACGCAGGCCATGCTGATCGCACAACTGACCGACACCCATATCCGCGCACCGGGCGTGATCGCCATGGGTCGGGTCGATACCAATGCCATGCTGCGCGACGCCGTCGCCGACCTGGCCGGTCAGAACCCGGCGCCGGACGTCGTGATCGTCACCGGCGATTTGGTCGACCAGGGCACGCCGGATGAATATGCCGCCCTGCGCGATCTGTTGTTGCCGCTGACCCAGCCGGTGTTCCTGATCCCCGGCAACCACGACCATCGGGAAAATCTGCGCCAGGCCTTCCCCGACCACCGCTATCTACCGGACGGACCTTTCCTGCAATACACCATCGACGATTACCCTTTGCGCCTGATCGCGCTGGACAGCCACGTGCCCGGGGCCAGCCATGGCGAGCTATGCGCCCAGCGCCTGTCCTGGTTGGAGCAAACGCTGGCCGACGCCCCGGACAAGCCGACGATCCTGTTCCTGCATCACCCACCGTTTCCAACAGGCTTGCACGGCATGGACGCCATTGCCTGCCGCGACGGCGCGGCCCTGGGCGATATCGTCGCCCGCTATCCCAATATCGAACGGGTGCTCTGCGGCCATCATCACCGCGCGATCCAGGTTCGCTGGCGCGGGACCCTGGGCTGCGTCGCGCCCAGCACCGCGCACCAGATCGCCCTGGACCTGACGCCGGACATGCCCGCGCAATACAACATGGAGCCGCCCGGCTACATGCTGCATCTGTGGCGCGAAGGTACGGGCGTCATCACCCATACGGCTTTTACCAGAACCTATGACGGCCCCTATTTCTTCCGCGAAAGCGACGCCGAGAAGGCCCGAGCCCTCAGGACATGATGTGGAAGCCGGCGTCGATGTAGGACACGTCGCCGGTAATCGACCGGGCGAAGTCCGATACCAGAAAGGCCGCCATGTCGCCGACTTCCTGGATCGTGACCAATTGCCGTTCCGGCGCCCGGGACTTGGCGTCGTCGATCAGGCGGTCGAAATGGTCGATCCCCGATGCCGCCCGGGTTTCGATCGGCCCGGGGGACAGGGCGTTAACCCGAATACCGCCGGGGCCGAGTTCCGCCGCCAGATACCGGGTCGTCGCTTCCAACGCGGCCTTGACCGGCCCCATGACGTTGTAGCGGTCGACCACCTTTTCAGCCCCGTAATAACTGACCGTCAGCATGCTGCCGCCCGCCGCCATCAGCGGCTCGGCCAGGCGCGCCATGCGAATGAACGAATGGACCGAGACATCCATGGCCCGGGCGAACCCCGCCGACGAACAATCGACCACCCGACCGTGCAAATCCTCCATCGGGCAGAACGCGATGGAATGGAGAAGGAAATCCAATTTGCCCCATTGGCGTTCGACCGTGTCGAACACCGATTCCATCTGCCCCTCGGCTTCGACGTCGAGCGGCAGGAAAATCTCCGCCCCGACCGATTGAGCCACGGGGGCGACATAAGGCTCGGCCTTGGCGTTCAAATAGGTGATCGCCAGTTCGGCCCCGGCCTCGCGAAAGGCCCGGGCGCATCCGGCGGCGATGGAATGATCGTTGGCGATCCCAACGACCAAGCCTTTCTTGCCGCTCAACATTCCTGAAAATCCGTCCATGGTTCATCACCCCTGAAAACACGATTGGCGTTACCGTCGCGCGGTTATGCCAAGGGAAGATGAAATCGATATGACCCTGACATAACCCGCGTGCGACAGCCCGCAGTTTTTCCTGCAAGCAGCGCGCAAACTATTACTTGGGGGAATCCTGGATCAGGCGTTGACCGCCTTTTGTTTTGTCGATGCGGCAGGCAATGCTTCCGGCATCTAGACCCGGACGAGCATGCCTGTGCCGATCCGTCATGTTAACGGATCGGATCATACGCGAACAATGAAACCTTTAAGACCCCGGCCACGAACGCGGCGGCGGGGCGGCGTGCCTTACGCGGCGTCGGACAGATCGTCGAACAAGCGCGCGTTGGGACAGAACCACCGATAGTCCTCGGCGTTCGCCGCACCGGCCAGCCAGGCGAAGCAGGCATCCTTGCTTTCACAGTTCAGGCAACGGTCATTGGCCAAACGCATGGTCGCTTTCGGCACGGCATCGGCCATTACGTCATGCATCTTCAGCGCCTCGGACAAAAGGGGCGAACGGGAGGCTTCGGTCAGGGAGAAGTATTTGAACATCTGCGTCTTCCATGGGAGTGGATTGCCGCGACAATATCCCCGCCTATTCACCCCGCATTGATCCAGATCAGTTCTCACGACAATTGGTGCCATCGCCTTTCGGGGGCTGGCTGTATTTTGATTTGGTCAATTAGGTTACACTTATTCTTGGTTCGGATGCCCGCGCCCGCAAATTTTCGGCGCATGCACTGCTCAGAGGCGATCAAGGCGGAACCCGCCAGTCCGGACTTTCCAAGCGCAAAGTTGCGTTCACCCAAGACCGACGCAGGTCCTTCGGACCAACGGAAGGCCCAAGGACAAGCGCAAACACAACCAATGGGGATTCAGAGCATGACAGAGAAATTCTTGGTTGCCATCGACGCCAGTCCCGGCAGCGAAAGGGCGCTTAAGGCCGCGATCGCCGTCGCAAAATCGTCGGGGGCCACGTTGGTCCTGGTCCATATCATCGAATGGTCACCGTTCAGCTTCCATACACCCGAGGAATTGGCCGAACGGCACAAACGCCGCGAGGACGAATTGGACCGGGCGAAAGAAGCCTTGCTCGGCCCCGCCGAAGCCGCCGCAAGCGCGGCCGGTGTGTCCTGCGAAAGCATCATCCGCCACGGCCATCCGGCGGAAACCTTGGCCGAAGTCGCGACCGAAACCGGCGCGATGCAAATCTTCATCGGCCGCAAAGGCCGGTCAAAGGCTGGTCTGCTGCTGTTCGGCAGCGTTGCTTCGTCGCTGATTCAGATTTCGGCGGTTCCCGTAACCGTCGTTCCGTGACGCATGATGATGTGGGGTAAAATCATGAAAATTCACAAGCTTTCTTTGGCACGGGTGGCCCTGGCGGTCATCATGGCCGCCATTATGCTGTCGCCGGAACAGGCATCGGCCAGCATCGACGAAACCATCAACGCCGCCACCGCACCCATCGCGTCGGCCATCGGGGCATTCGTGTTCTTCAAAATTCCCGTGTTCGGCGCGCAACTGCCACTGGTCGTTTTGTGGCTGGTGGTCGGCGCCGTGTTCTTCACCTTCCGCATGGGCTTCATCAATATTCGAGGCTTCAAGCACGCTATCGAACTGGTGCGCGGCGACTATGCCAACCCGAAGGATTCGGGCGAGGTATCGCACTTCCAGGCATTGGCCACCGCCGTGTCGGGAACCGTCGGCATCGGTAACATCGGCGGCGTCGCCGTGGCCGTGACCGTCGGCGGGCCGGGCGCTACGTTCTGGCTGATCATGGCCGGGTTCCTGGGCATGTCGACCAAGTTCGTCGAATGTACCTTGGGCGTGAAGTATCGGAACGAAAACGCCGACGGGTCCGTGTCCGGCGGGCCGATGTACTACCTGCGCAAAGGCTTCGCCGAACGCGGCATGGACGGGTTCGGAAAATTCCTGGGCGCGTTCTACGCCATCGGCATCTTCATCGGGGCCATGGGCATCGGCAACATGTTCCAATCGAACCAGGCCTATGTGCAACTCAACAACGTGGCCGGCGGCGCGCTCGACGGGCTGGGTTGGCTGGTCGGCCTGATCATGGCGGGGATCGTCTATCTGGTGATCGTCGGCGGGATCAAATCGATCGCTCGGGTGACCGAAAAGATCGTGCCCTTCATGGCGATCTTCTACTGCTTCTTCGCGCTGATCGTCATCGCCATGAACGGCTCTGCCATTCCCGAAGCCATCGGCAACATCTTCTCCGGTGCGATGACGGGCGAAGGCGTCGCCGGCGGTGCGCTGGGTGCCTTGATCATCGGCTTCCAACGCGCCGTGTTCTCGAACGAGGCCGGGATCGGGTCGGCCTCCATCGCCCATTCGGCGGTGCGCACGAACGAGCCCGTGACCGAGGGCATCGTCTCGCTGTTGGAGCCGTTCATCGATACCATCGTGATCTGCACCATCACCGCTTTGGTCATCGGCACCACCGCCGTCGCCCATCCGGGTTACGCCGGGGACGCAACGGGCATCGCCATGACCTCGGCGGCGTTCAAGACGCAGTTCTCGTGGTTCCCGATTCCGCTGGCGTTCGCTGGGATGCTGTTCGCCTTTTCGACCATGATTTCCTGGTCGTACTACGGGCTGAAGGGCTGGACCTATCTGTTCGGCGAGGATGCCAAGTTGCAGATCGTCTACAAGCTGTTGTTCTGCGCCTTCGTGGCGTTGGGCTGCATGGTGCAGTTGGGGCCGATCCTGGATATTTCGGACGCCCTGGTGTTCCTGATCTGCGTTCCCAACATCCTGGGCCTGTATATTCTGTCCCCCATCGTTAAACGGGAATTGGACAGCTACCTCGCCCGCGTCAAAAGCGGCGAGATCAGGAAGTTCAAGAACTAGACGATCCCGTTCGCACAAAAGGAAACACCCCGCCGATCCGGCGGGGTGTTTTTCTTTGCCCAGAACGTGGGGGCGATCAAGCCGCCGTCAGTCCCGCCCGCACGGTGGCGGAGCGGTCCCACAGGTTGGGAACCAAGGTCGACGAATAGCCGGAGACGAAGGGCTTCACTTCGTTGGTGTCCGGCTTGAACACATGGCGCGAAACCGCACCAATGTTGGCGCCATAGACGTGAATGCTGATCGACGGCTTGTCTTCGAACGAGTTCGAGACGACGTGGATGTCGCCGATGGTCGGCGACACGGCCTCGACCTGGCCCGGCTGCAGTTCGGCTTCTTCACCGACCTGGACCAGATTGCCCTGGGCGTCCTGTTCGAAGCGGACTTCCTTTTCGGCACCACGCAGCATGCCGATCAGACCCCAGACCATATGGTCGTGAACGGGCGTTTTCTGACCCGGGCCCCAGACGAAGCTGACGACGCAGAAGCGTTCCAGCGGGTCGGAGTGCAGCAGGTACTGCTGATAGAATTCCGGATGCGGCTTGGCGAATTCTTCGGGCAGCCAATCGTCGCGCGACACCAGCGTGCCGAGCAGCTTGCGCCCTTCGGCGATCAGGGTCGGCTCGTCCTGGGTCTTCGAAACCAAATTGGTCATGCCGACGACGAAGTCGCGCAGCGGGGCGATGGTATCGGTTTGGTCGGTCATTCGGGGGTCCTCTCTTGTTTTTGTTGGTATGGGGATAGTCCAAGTCTTGGCATGGGTTGGAAGCTTGTCATGGTCGACCCGATGGCGCAGGGATCGACCGGCGGCATCGACGGCGACGGGCCGTCGCTCAGGGCTTGTTCGACCTCGGCGGCGGCAGCGATGACCTCGACGCCAAGGCCCTTGAAGCGGGCCGTGCGCATCCGTTCCGCCGGGCCGGACACGCCGATTGCGGCGATCACGCTGCCGGACGGATCGTGGATGGGTGCCGCCACGCCACAGACCGTTTCCTGCCATTCCCCCGTGTTGACCGCATAGCCGCGATTGCGGATGCCGATCATTTCCAGGACGAAGGCTTCGGGGTCGACGATGCTTTTCGAAGTATGGGCATGCAGCCCTTCGGCCAGGGACCGCAAGGTGGCCTCGGGCAGCGCGGCCAGAAGGGCCTTTCCCGTGGCGACGCAGCGCGCCGGGGCGCGACCGCCGACCTTTGAATAAGCGCGCACCGGCTCGGGGCTTTCCAGCTTGTGCAGGTAGACGACCTCGTCCCCGTCGAGCACCGACAGGTGCACGCTTTCGCGGGTCGTCGCCAAAAGCCGTTCCATGGCCGGGACCGCAACCTGGCGCAGGTCGACATGGGCCAGCATCGCCGTGCCCAATTCCCATAGGCGGATCGCGGCCCGGTAGGTGCCGCTGGCCGCGTCGCGCCGGACGTAGCCCAGCTCGGTCAAGGTCTGCAGCAGGCGGTGGGCGTTGCTCTTGCCCAGGTCGACCCGCGCCGCCAGCTCGGACACGCCGAGCGCACGGTCGCTATGGGCCAAAACCTCGAGCAAGGCCATGCCGTTGACCAGAGTGTTATTCATGCCGTCTCCCCGTTCAAATAACCTGCTGTTCCCGCCAAGCGGCGATTTCCTCGGCGCTGAACCCGGCGGCGGACAGAATTTCTTCGTTGTGTTCGCCGACCATCGGCGGCGGCGTGTCGATGCCGCCCGAACCATGGGCCAGCTTGAACCCCGGCCCGACCAGGCGCAGCGGACCATAGGCCGAGTCCACTTCCTGCAACAGGCCGCGGGCCGCGACCTGCGGGTGTTCGGCGATCTCGTCGATGCCTTTGACCGTGGCGCAGGGCACGTCGGCGGCGGTCAGGCGCTCTTCCCAGCTTTGCGGGTCGCCTTCGCGCATCGCGCCTTCGATCACCTCGCGCAGGGCCTGGGCGTTTTCCGTCCGCGACGGCCAGTCCTTGAACCGGGGGTCATCGAACACGTCCTCGCGGCCCAGCGCCTTCATCAGGTTGACAAACTGCTTTTCCAACAGGATCGCCAGGATGATGTAGCCGTTGCCGCAGCGGAAGCGGTCGGCCGTGACCTTGCGCGTCACCGACAGGTTTCCGTACTGCTGCTGAACGAAGCCGGCGACGGTGTATTCGGTCACGTGCTGGGCCAGGAAGTTCAGGGTCGAGTCGAGCATCGCCACGTCGACGAACTGTCCCTCGCCCGTTTGGGTGCGCTGATGCAGGGCGGCGGAGACGGCGAAGGCCCCCATCATCCCGCCGATCATGTCGCAGGCGGCGAAGCCCGCGCGCATCGGCCCGCCTTCGGGCTCGCCGGTGATCGACATGATCCCGGACATCGCCTGGATCTTGCCGTCGAACGCGGCTTTGGGGCTTTCCGGCCCGTCGTGACCGAAACCCGAAACGGCGCAATAAATCAGCTTGGGATTGATCTTCTTCAGGTCTTCATAGCCCAGACCGAAGCGGCTCATCACGCCGGGGCGGAAGTTTTCCCAGACCACGTCGGCGTCCTTGACCAGGCGCTTGACGATTTCCTGGGCGTCCGGCTTTTTCAGGTCGAGCGTCAGGCTGCGCTTGTTGGCGTTGATCGACATGAAGGCCGGGGCCATGTTGCGATCGACCCATTCCTGATCCAACTGGGCGCGGCGGTTGTCCTCGCCGCCGATGGGCTCGATCTTGATCACGTCGGCGCCGTGCAGCGCGAATTGATAGGTCCCGAACGGCCCGGCGAAGAACCGGGTGAAGTCGAGAACGCGAATTCCGTCGAACGGGCGGCTCATGCGGCACCCCCGGACTTCAATTCCTTTTCGCGCAATTGTTTTGCGACGATGCGGGCGTTTTCGGCCTCGGCACGAAGCGCTTCCACTTCCTCGGGCGTGCGTCGCTCGATGTTGCAGTAATCGCCCTTCCAATCCGGATCGTCGGACCAGCGCAGCGGCGACTGCATGGTCGTGCGCGGCCCGGTCGCCGATTCCAAAACACGCAGGCCGAATTCCAGCGTCTGCGCCTGGGAGTCCGGATCGTGCGGACGACCGGCGGCATTGCCCAGGGGGAAGTCGCTGAACATGAAGCGCGGCACGCCGCAGTATTCGACGATGTCCTTGGCGCAGCCGATCACCACGGTCGGGATGCCATTGGCTTCCAGATGGCGCGCGATCAGGCAGAGCGTCTGATGACAGATCGGGCAGTTGGGGAACAACAGCGCCACCTCGGCCCCGTCCTCGCGGCAGCGATTAAGAATTTCCGGGCAGTCGATGTCCAGGGTGTGCTGCTGGCTGCGGTTGGTCGGCGCGCCGTGGAACCGCTTGGTCAGGCCGCCGATCCGCCCGGCGGCGACGGCGTCGCGCAAGGCATGCAGGGGGAACCAGCTGCGGCCATCTTCCATGCTGGTATGGATGCGGTCGATCCCGACATGGGAAATACGCAGGTCATGTTCTTCCGACGTATCGCCGGAATAGACCGTGTAGAACTTGGCGGCGGAGTTGTAAGGCGCGCCCGGCCCCTGCGGCCCCTTGTCCGGCTGATACGGGGCGGCGGTGGTGATGAAGGTGACCTTCGATTCCGCCAAAGGCTTGGTCAGAGGCGTAAACGGCACATCGATGTAATGGGCCCAGACGTACGGGTTGTCGTAGCCCAAGGCCAGATACCAATCGCGCGTCCGCCGCATGTATTGGATAGGTTGATCCAGTTCCGGCGCGAAGGTCACGCCCCCGCGCGCTGCTTTGCTTGATGTCATCCTAGAATCCCAAAAGTATTATGTTGTTTGTTCTAGTATATGGAACACCGGTTCCAGAAAACAGAACATTTTGCCATCATCGGCAAGACTCTTGGAATCGCAGCATTTTCCGGCCCGGCACGGGCCGGGGACCGTCAGCCATCGATCGGGATCAGGTGCAAATGTCCGTTGCGCACGCCCCGCTGCGAGGTGATCCGGTCGGCGACATGACGGACTTCTTTGACCGATCCGGTCAACACCGTCGCCTCCAGACAGTTTTCCGCATCGATATGAAGATGCAGGGTCGCCGCCGGAACATCGTGGTGATGATCGTGCTGGGCCTCGACCAGACGCGACGACAGCGCCCGTTCCTTGTGGTTGTAGGCATAGACTACGCAACCGACGCAATGGGCCGCGTCGTCGCCTTGTTCCAATTCCTCGGCCAGCAAGGCGCGGATCGCGTGGCGCATCCCTTCCGACCGATTGGCGTAGCCTTTATCGGCGATCAGACGGTCGAACTTTTCCAGCAGGTCATCGTCGATGGTGACGGTCACACGTTCCATGGTCGGCCCCTCCCTCGGGCATCCTTCGCTGTTGAAATACCGGCTACATAGGGTATGATCTTTTCACAATTTATCATACTTTTCATCATCAAGAATCATACAGGGGACCCATGATGATCCGATCCTTCCTTGCCGCGCTTATGCTTTCGATCCTGGCCGCCGGCCCGGCCCTGGCCCATACGGGCGCCGGGTCCGTTTCCGGTTTCGCCGCCGGGTTCGGCCATCCCATCGGCGGCCTGGACCACATTTTGGCGATGGTCGCGGTCGGCGTCCTGGCGGCGCAGATGGGCGGCCGCGCGCTGTGGCTGGTTCCCGCCGCCTTCGTCGCGATGATGATCGCGGGCGGTCTGGCCGCCGTTTCCGGCATCGCGCTGCCGATGGTCGAAATCGGCATCGTCGGATCGGTCGTGGTTCTGGGCGCCGTGATCGCCTTTGGCCGCAAGATGCCCGTCGTCCTGGCGATGGCCGTGGTCGGCGCGATGGCCGTGTTCCATGGCCATGCCCATGGCACCGAAATGCCCGTGTCGGCGAGCGGCCTGGAATACGGCCTTGGCTTTGCCCTGGCGACGGCGCTGCTACATGCCGCCGGGATCGGCGCAGCCCTGACCGCCGCCCAGGCCAATGCCAAAATCGCTCCCCTGGCCCTGCGCGCCAGTGGCGGCGCGATTGCCCTGGCCGGGATGGCGCTGTTCGTCGCCTAACGCCAAAGCGAATGACGAGTTCACGGGGAGCAGGGAGACCGGCTCCCCGTTTTCTTTTGCGGGTGGTTATGCCTGGGTAAGCTTGCCAGGAACGGTTGCGGGCGGCTGCGCATCGGCCAGTGGCTCACTTCGGGGAAACAATGCCGTGGCCGGACGCATTGTCTCGTCCGCGACGGGCATCGCCGCCACGCGTAGCCCGGCGAAGACCTCGCCAATGCCGATCAGCACCGGCCCTTCGCCCAAGGTCGGAGCCTGCCCCGCCAAATAGCCAAGGCTGCGAACCTCGCGTTGCTCGTCGGTGCGGCTGACGTTGGCCATCATCACCACCGGTGTGGACGGGGCGCGGCCCCGCTCGATCAGCCGCCGGGCCAGCACCGCCGCCGTCCGCCCCGCCATGTAGACCATCAATGTCGTTCCCGCATCGGCCAGCCCTGCCCAATCCAGGGTCTCGGGCAGGCCGCCATCGCGTCCATGGCCGGTGACGAAACGGACCGAGCGGGCATGATCACGGTGGGTCAACGACACCCCCAGGGCCGAGGCCGCCGCCAAGGCGGCGGTAATACCGGGCACCACGTCGACGGCGATGCCCCGCTCGCGCAGTTCGGCGATTTCCTCTCCGGCGCGGCCGAAGATCATTGGATCGCCCGATTTCAATCGAACCACCTGCCGGCCTTGTTCAGCGAGTGAGATCATCATCTCGTTGATGTCTTCCTGACGACAGGACGGACGGTTCCCCCGTTTGCCGACCAACAGGCGCTTGGCCTCGCGTCGCGCCAGTTCCAGCACGTCATCGGACACTAGGTCGTCGTACAAAATAACATCGGCGGCCTGTAGGGCGCGCACGGCCTTCAGGGTCAGCAGTTCCGCATCCCCCGGCCCGGCCCCGACCAGCGTCACCCGGCCCGCCCCACCAGCATCGCGCAGCGACAGGTCCGTCGGGTCCATCGCGGCCTCCGGCGCGGGATGGTCCGGCTCGGCGAAGGCGCGTTCGGCTTGATCCCGCCAGAACCGACGGCGACGGCCCGCATCCGGCATCAGGGCGCGAACCCGGTCGCGCAGGCGGGATGCCGCCGCAGCCCAATGGGCGATGCCCGGCGGCAACAAAGTTTCGATCCGCCGCCGGATCGCCTGCCCCAATACGGGGGCCGCCCCGGCCGTGGAAATACCGATCACCACGGGTGAGCGATTGACGATCGCACCGAAGGAAAAATCGCAATAGGCCGGGCGGTCGATGATGTTGACCGGCACGCCCATGGCGCGCGCACGCTGTGCTAATTCCGCCGCCTGATCCGCGTCGGCAGCGTCAGCCACGGCGATGGCCGCACCCTGCAGTTCACTCTCGCCCCAAAGCGCGCCGTCATCGCCCAATCGCACGACATTCGCCCCGGCGGCGGTCAGCAATTCGGCCTTCCAGCCCGCCGCATCGGTCGCCCCCCAAACGACGGCGCGGCGTCCGGTAAGATCGTAGAACAACGGCAGCACCGCCAGCGGCGCCATGGCCGCCGGGGGGCGTCGTTCGGGTTTCCGCCCGATATCAGCTGGCCTGTCGCAATTCGGCATCGGCAATCAAAGCCTCGATCTCGGGTCGGCACGACCCACAGGTTATTCCCGCTCCGGTGCATGCGCCGACCGCATCGGCGGTGGCGCAGCCCTCTTCAACGATGGCGCGGCGAATGACGTTCGCGCCGACGAACATGCAGGTGCAAATAATCGCCCCCGGGTCTTCCTTATCCGCCGCCCGCCGCCCGGCCAGCACCGAAACCCGGTCGGCCAAGGCCGCGACCGGCGCGGTCAATTTCCCGGCCACCCAGGTACGATCGACGGCGACCGGCTCCGGCGTGGCGAAGACCGCGCCGACCAGATCGTCGCCACGGAACGCCGCCATGCGGTATCCCCCCGCCGCCTTGTCCTCGGCCGCCAGAATGCGCACCGCGCCGTCCGTGGCATCCAGCCCCAACAACGCGCGGGCCCAGGCCGCCCAGTCGTCCGGCTGTTCGGTCGCGGCCAATTCCGACCGCCAGCCGCCCTCGGTCCGGGCCAGGGTCCAATAGTCCGCACGATCCACCATCGGGCGCGCGCGCGACACGGCGAAAGCATGGAACGCCGCCGCAAAGGGCCGGACCTTGACCGGGGTGTATTTGGCTTCCGGTTGGCCGGAGACAGGGTCGACGTTCGGCGCGACCAGAGCATCGACCCGCGCCCGGCCCGACCAGTGGTCGTTCCAATGCATCGGCACGAAGACCTGCCCCGGCATCACCCGATTGGTGATCAACACCCGCACCAGACAGTCCCCCCGCGCGCTTTCGACATGAGCCAGGGACGCCGGGGCCAACCCCAGGCGCGCGGCATCGGCCTTGGAAATTTCCACGAAGGGTTCCCCCAAATGCTGGGACAGCGCCGGCGACAAGGCCGTGCGCGTCATGGTGTGCCATTGATCGCGGATGCGCCCGGTATTCAGGATCAAGTCGTATTCCTCATCGGGCGCAGAGGCCGGGGCCCGATCGACCACGGGCAGGAAGCGGCCCATGCGATCCGGGGTGAAGAAACCGCCTTCGGCGAAGAACCGCGTTTCCGAACCGCCCCCGGCGCGCTGCGGCCAGAGCGTCGGCGTCAGGCCGTCATAGTCGGCATCCGAAAGATCGGCCATCCCGCCCAGGTCCAGATCACGGGCCAGGGTTTGATTGGCGACGGCGGTCATGGCCGCGTATTCGCGGAAAATGTCGGCGGGACCGGAATAATCGAAGGCAGCCCCGTGGCCCAGGCGGGCGGCGACCTGGGCCACCATCCACCAATCGGCGCGCACGTCGTCGGGCACGGGCAGGAAGGCCCGCTGGCGCGAGATGCGACGTTCGGAATTGGTCACCGTGCCGTCTTTTTCGCCCCAGGCATGGGCCGGCAACAAGACATGCGCCAGGTCCACCGTATCGGTGTCCCGGGTCACGTCCGAAACCGCGACGAAGGGGCATTGGGCGATAGCGTCACGCACCCGGTCGGCATCGGGCAGGCTGACGGCAGGATTGGTCGCCATGATCCACAGCGCCTTGATCCGCCCGTCGGCGACGGCGTCGAACAAGTCCACGGCCTTCAGTCCCGCTGAACCGGCGATCACTGGGCTGTCCCAGAAGTTCTGCGCCACTTGGCGATGCGCCGGGTCGTCGAGTTCCAGATGACAGGCCAGTTGGTTGGCCAGGCCACCCACCTCGCGACCACCCATCGCGTTGGGTTGGCCGGTGACCGAGAACGGCCCCATGCCCGGTTTGCCGATGCGCCCGGTGGCGAGGTGACAGTTGATGACCGCGTTGACCTTGTCCGTACCGGCGGTCGATTGATTGACGCCCTGGCTATAGACGGTGACCGTCCGCTCCGTCTCGGCGAACAGACGATAGAATTCCACGACCCGTTCCAACGCCAGGCCGCACCGCGCCGCGACTTTCTCCGGCGTCCATTCCTCGGCGGTCTTCAGCGCCTGGGCCATGCCCGTGGTGTGACCGGCGATGAAGGCGTCGTCGAATTTCCCTTCGCGCGACAACCAAGCCATCAGGCCGTTGAACAGGGCGATGTCCGATCCCGGCTGAAGGGGCAGATGCATATCCGCCGTTTCCGCTGTCGCGGTTCGGCGCGGATCGATGACGATGACCTTGCTGCCCCGTTCCTTCCGCGCCGCCTGAAGGCGCTGATACAGAACCGGATGACACCACGCCAGGTTGGAGCCGACCATGACGACGAGGTCGGCCTGTTCCAAATCCTCGTACACCCCCGGCACGGTGTCGGTGCCGAAAGCGCGCTTGTGCCCGGCGACGGAGGACGCCATGCAAAGGCGCGAGTTGGTATCGATATTGGCCGAGCCGATGAAACCCTTCATCAACTTGTTGGCGACGTAATAATCCTCGGTCAGCAATTGGCCGGAGACATAGAAGGCGACGGAATCGGGGCCATAGGTTTCGATCGCGTCGCGGAACCGGGAGGCGACGAGATCCAGGGCCTCGGCCCATGAAGCCCGCCGCCCCCCGATCTCCGGGTGCAGCAACCGGTCGTCGCGAGACAGCGTCTCGCCCAAATTCGTTCCCTTGGAGCACAGCCGCCCGAAGTTGGCCGGATGATCCGGGTCTCCGGCGATAGACACGCCGGCGGCATCGACAGTGGCGCGCACGCCGCACCCGACCCCGCAATAGGGGCAGGTCGTCGCCGTGCAGGTTGCGCCCGTGTCCGTCATGCCGCCGGTCATGCCCGCTCCCTCCCTCAAGCCAAAAGCGCGCGGTCGATCAGGACGCGACCGTCCTGTACTTCGACCGGATAGGTTCGCACGCGCCCCTCGTCCGGCGCTTTGGCGCGACCGGTTTCCAGATCGATGACCCAGTTGTGCAGCGGGCAGGTCACGCCGTTTTCATGGACGATCCCCTGGCTGAGCGGGCCGCCTTTGTGCGGGCAGCGATCTTCGAGGGCGAAGACCTTGTCCTCTGTCGTGCGGAACAAGGCGACGCAGCCGAGCGTCGCTCGGATCACACGGGCCCCTTGCGGGGGAATGTCGTCCAGCTTGCAGACTTCGATCCAGACTTGCGTTTTCGTATTCACAGTCATTTCATTCATCACGCCACTTTCCCGAATTGCGCCAAACGGAAGGAGGTGAATTCTTCCGCATCCTTGCCTTGGACCCGCTCGGCCCAAGGATCGATTTGCATGAACTTCTGCGAATAGATGAAGCGCTCGTTGAGTTCCTTGCGACGCTCTGGATCCTCGGCCACCTGTTTGCGGGCAACGTCCAGACCGACCCGGTCGGCCCATTTGTAGATGCGCTCCAGGTAGCGGCCCTGTTCACGATAGAGCTGCATCAGCGCCCCGACGTGCTCCACCACCTCGGCCTCGGTTTCGACGGTGCAGAGAATTTCCGTCGCCTTGACGTGCATCCCCGCAGCCCCGGCGAAATGGATTTCGTAGCCGGAATCGACGCAGACCACGCCGATGTCCTTGCACGTCGCCTCGGCGCAATTGCGGGGACAGCCGGACACGGCCAGCTTGACCTTATGTGGCGTCCACGAGCCCCATAGGAACTTCTCCAGCTTGATTCCCAGCCCCGTGGAATCCTGCGTCCCGAACCGGCACCAATCGGTCCCGACACAGGTCTTCACCGTGCGCAGGGATTTACCGTAGGCATGGCCGGAGACCATTCCCGCTGCGTTCAGATCGGCCCAGACGGCGGGCAGGTCTTCCTTCTTTACGCCCAACAAGTCGACGCGCTGTCCGCCCGTCATCTTAACGGTCGGGATCTGGTACTTGTCGGCCACATCGGCGATGGCGCGCAGCTCGTCCGGGGTGGTGATCCCGCCCCACATGCGCGGCACCACGGAATAGGTGCCGTCCTTTTGAATGTTGGCGTGGACCCGTTCGTTGATGAACCGCGACTGTTTATCGTCGACGTATTCGCCGGGCCAAGTGGCCAGCAGGTAATAGTTCAGGGCCGGGCGGCACTTGGCGCAGCCGCAGGACGTCTTCCATTGCAATTCCTGCAACACGGCGGGAATGGATTTCAATTCCTGCGCGACGATCAGCCGCCGCACGTCGTCATGGCCCAGGTCGGTGCATCCGCACATCGGCTGCACGGCATCGGGCTGAAACGCATCGCCAAGGGTCAGCTTCAACAACTGTTCGACCAGCCCGGTGCACGTGCCGCAGCTGGACGACGCCTTGGTATGGGCGCGTACGTCGTCAATGCCGGTCAGGCCCTTTTCGGAGATGGCCTGAACGATGGCTCCCTTGCAAACGCCGTTGCAGCCGCAGATCTCCGCGTCATCCGGTAAGGCTGCAACGGCCGCCGTAGGGTCCAGGGGGGACCCTCCGGCATAGGCTTGGCCGAAGATCAGCGTTTCCCGCATGTCGGAGATATCGGTTTCCTTCTTCAATAGGTCGAAGAACCAGGCCCCGTCGGCCGTATCGCCGTATAGGACCGCGCCGATGATCTTGTTGTCCTTGAGGACTAGGCGCTTGTAGACCCCGCCCGCGGCGTCGCGCAGGACGATTTCCTCGCGGTCGTCGGCCTCGGCGAAATCGCCCGCCGAGTACAGATCGACGCCCGTGACCTTCAACTTGGTCGCGGTGACCGATCCGGTATAGGCAGGATCCCCATCGCCGGACAGGTTCGCGGCGATGACCTTGGCCATCTCGTAAAGGGGAGCGACCAGGCCGTAGCATTGGCCCCGATGCTCGACGCATTCACCGACCGACAGAATGTCCGGATCGCTGGTCACCATGTGGTCGTCGACCAGAATGCCGCGATTGGTTTCCAGGCCCGCATCGTCCGCCAGCTGGGCGTTGGGTTTGATACCCACGGCCATGACCACGATCTCGGCCGGGATCTCCGAGCCGTCATCCAGCTTGACGCCCGCGACCTTGCCGTCCGCACCCATGATTTCCTGCGTATTGGCGCGGGTAATGATCTTGATGTCACGGTCGGCCAGGGCCTTTTCCAACAAGTAACCGGCGCTGGGGTCCAACTGCCGCTCCATCAGGGTCGGCATCAGGTGCAGGACCGTGACGGTCATGCCCCGCTGCTTCAGGCCGTAGGCCGCTTCCAAACCCAACAGCCCGCCGCCGATAACCACGGCGGAGCCGCCGCCCTCGGCGACCTTGAGCATCTTGTCGACATCGTCGAGATCGCGGTAGGTGACGACCCCGTCCAAGTCCTTGCCCGGTACGGGAATGACAAAGGGCGACGAGCCGGTGGCGATCAACAGCTTGTCGTATTCGGCTTCGGTTCCATCCTCGGCCACGACCTTGCGGGCGGCGCGGTCGATCTCGACCACCTTCTTGCCCTTCAGCAGCGTCACGCCGTGTTTTTCGTACCAGGCATCATCGTGAATGATGATGTCCTCGTAGGCCTTTTCCCCGGACAGAACCGGCGACAGCATGATGCGGTCGTAGTTCACGCGCGGCTCGGCGTTGAAGATGGTCACCTCATAGGCGTCGGGGGCCTTATCGAACAAATGCTCCAGCACCCGGCCCGGCGCCATGCCGTTACCGATGACGACGAGTTTCTTGCTCATCTATGCAGCCTCCTCTTTCGATGAAGCGCTTTTGCCCTGGTGTCCCTGTTCGTATTCTTCCAGGAAATCCAAGAGCTCGGCGCGGTACTCGTAATATTTCGGGTGTTCCAACAGCTGCTTGCGCGACCGCGGACGCGGCAGATCGACTTCCATGATCTTGCCGACGCGAGCGTTCGGGCCGTTGGTCATCATCACCACCCGGTCGGCCAGCAGGATCGCTTCGTCGACGTCATGGGTGACGCAGATCGCGGTGACCTGGGTGCGGGTCCAGACTTCCATTAGGACCTCTTGCAATTCCCACCGAGTCAGGCTGTCGAGCATGCCGAACGGCTCGTCCAGCAACAGCAGCTTCGGCGACAGGGCGAAGGCGCGGGCAATGCCGACACGTTGCTTCATCCCGTTCGACAGGTCGCTCGCGGCCTTGTCGGCAGCGTCGGAAAGGCCGACCCGCGACAGGTAATAGCGAACGATGGCTTCGCGTTCCGGCTGGGTCGCATGGGGATAGACCTTGTCGACGCCCAGGGCCACGTTCTCCAACGCCGTCAACCAGGGGAACAGGGACGGCGCCTGGAACACCACGCCCCGGTCGGGGCCGGCGTCGGAAACTTCGCGGCCGTCCAGGATGATCCCGCCGCCGGAAATGTCGTTCAGTCCTGCCGCCATGGACAACACCGTCGACTTGCCGCAACCGGAATGGCCGATGATCGAGACGAACTCGCCCCGCTTCATCCGCAGGTCGAACCCGTCAACCACGGTCAGCGGCCCCTTCGGCGTGGGATAGACCTTGGTCACGCCGGAGAAATCGCAATAGCGGTCTTCATGGGGCGACCGGGGTGCGGCGGCGTCGAACGCGACCTGCGGCAACTTCGTGTGCAGGTCCATCGGCACGACGTTGGGCAGAACCAACGAGTCGTCATTCTGCGCGCCGCGTTCCACGCCGACCGACATCAGATACTGCGTGACGTCGCGACGCAGCGCCTTGAACTCGGGATCATGGTTCATGGCTGAACGATCGCGCGGACGCGGGATCGAGACCTTGAACTCGGGTCCGAAAGTCGCACCCGGCCCCGGGTTCAACGGGATGATGCGGTCGGCCAGCAGGATCGCTTCGTCGACGTCGTTGGTGATCAGGACGACCGTCTTCTTTTCGCGGCTCCAGATCTCCTCGATCTCGTCCTGCAGGTTGGCGCGGGTCAGCGCGTCGAGCGCGCTGAGCGGCTCATCCAGCAACAGCACCTCCGGCTCCATGGCCAACGCCCGGGCGACCGCGACGCGCTGGCGCATGCCGCCGGACAGCTCCGCCGGTTTGCGCGTGATGGCATGGCTGAGGCCGACCATGTCGACGTACTTTTCAATCCGCGCCCGACGGTCGGCCTTGCTCTCGTTCTTGAACAGAACGTCGACCGCAAGGCCGATGTTGCCGGCGACCGACAGCCAGGGCATCAGCGAGTAGTTCTGAAAGACCACGCCGCGTTCCGGCGCGGGGCCGTCGATTTCCTTGCCCCGCAGGGTGATCGTCCCGGCGTCCGGGCGGATCAGCCCGGCCATGGCCGAGATCAGGGTCGTCTTACCGGACCCTGAAAATCCGACGATGGCGACGAACTCACCTTCTTCGATCGCGAGGTTGATGTCCTTCAGGACCTCGGTCTTTGCACCGCCTTCGCCGTAGGACTTGGCGACGCCTTGCAGTTCCAGGAATGCCATGGTTCCGGTCCTCTGTCCTAGCGCTTGTCGGAGAAGGTCAAGAGGCCCTGCAGGGTCAGCATGACCCGGTCGAGCAGGAAGCCGATGATGCCGATGGTGAACACGGCGACCATGATCTTGCCGAGCGAATGGGAAGAGCCGTTCTGGAACTCGTCCCAAACGAATTTTCCGAGGCCCGGGTTCTGGGCCAGCATCTCGGCCGCGATCAGCACCATCCAGCCGACGCCCAACGACAAGCGCAGCCCCGTGAAGATCAGCGGCAAGGCCGATGGCAGGACCATCTTCATGACCTTGGTCCACCAGTTGAGCTGCAGAACGCGACCGACGTTGACCAGATCGCGGTCGATGGAGGCGACGCCGACCGAGGTGTTGATGAGCGTCGGCCAAAGCGAGCAGAGCGTCACGGTGATCGCCGAGTTGAGAAACGATTTCTCGAACATCGGATCGTCGGTCACGTAAACGGCGCTGACGACCATGGTGACGATCGGCAGCCAGGCCAGCGGCGAAACCGGCTTGAACAGCTGAATCAGCGGGTTCATCGCCGAATTAAACAGGGGCGACAGGCCGCAAAGAATACCGATCGGCACGGCGAAGGCGGTCGCGATCAGGAAGCCCATGAACACGGTCTTCAAGCTGGTGCCGATCTGATCGACATAGCTCGGCTTGCCGGTATAGGTGCGCCATTTGACTTCCGCGTTCGGGTCTTCGGCCAGCTTGCGCGCGTTGCGCTTTTCCTGGCGTTCGTAGAAGGCGGCTTCCTTGTCGCGCTGGATCTTATGGTCTTCCCACAGGCTGACCGCTTCCTCGTAGACGGCGACCGGGCCGGGGATTTTGCCCAGGCTGGTCTCGACCTGGCTCGCCAGATGCGACCACAGACCCAGGAAAACGGCGAAGGCAACCACGGGAACGCCCAACAGGCGCCAAAGCTGCATCAGTTCGTGGCGCGGGTTTTCACCGGCGATCATTCGAATGACAGGCGTGAACCAGGTCAGGCCGATCAGCGTCAGGACGTTGTTGACGCGGTTGGCGGTGATGGCGGTCATGTCATGTCTCTTTCAATTTCTTGCGTGCATCCGGATTGACGGGACGGGGCCGGGCCCGCGTCCCGTCCGCACGGAATCAGCCCTGGACCTCGGCGCCCACGACGACCTGTTCTTTCTTCAGGCCGATCGGGAACTTTTCCAGGTAAGCGTTCGGCTTGCGCCCGTCGAAGGTGATGCCGTCGATGAACTCGGCCTGGGGGGCGCGGTAGCCGTCGGTGTCCCAGGGGAAGTCCTTCTTGTCGGCCTTGCCTTCGTCGACCAGCAGTTTGGCCGCCTTCAGGTAGATGTCCGGGCGATAGACCTTCTTGGCGATGTCCGCGTACCAACTGTCCGGCTTGCCTTCGGTGATCTGGCCCCAACGGCGCATCTGCGTCAGGTACCAGACGGCGTCGGACAGATAGGGGTAGGTCGCGAAATAGCGGAAGAACACGTTGAAGTCCGGCAGCGGCCGCTTGTCGCCCTTCTCGTATTCGAACGTGCCGGTCATCGAGTTGGCGATAACCTCGTAATCGGCGCCGACGTATTCGGACCGCGCCAGGATCTTCACGGCTTCCTTGCGGTTGCCGTCGTTGTTGGCGTCCAGCCACATGGCGGCGCGGATCAGCGCCTTGGTCAGGGCCAGGGTGGTGTTCGGATATTTTTCCGAGAATTCCTTGGTGATGCCGAAGACCTTTTCCGGGTTGTCTTTCCAGATCTCGTAGTCGGTGATGACCGGCACGCCGATGCCTTTGAACACCGCCTGCTGGTTCCACGGCTCGCCGACGCAGTAGCCGAAGATCGTGCCGGCTTCCATCGTCGCCGGCATTTGCGGCGGCGGGGTCACGGACAACAGGGCATCGGCCTTGATCTGACCGGAGATGTCGGTCTTGGAATAGTAGCCGGGGTGGATGCCGCCGGCGGCCAGCCAGTAGCGCAGTTCGTAGTTATGGGTCGAGACCGGGAAGACCATGCCCATCTTGAAGGGCTTGCCCTCGGCCTTGTACTTGGCGACCACAGGCTTCAGGTAATCAGCCTTGATCGGGTGGACCGGCTTGCCGTCCTTGTGCGGGACGTGCTTCTTCATCTCGGCCCAGACGTCGTTCGACACGGTGATGCCGTTGCCGTTCAGGTCCATGGAGAACGGCGTGATGACATGCGCCTGGGTACCGAAGCCGATGGTCGCGCCCAGCGGCTGGCCCGCCAGCATATGGGCGCCGTCGAGCTGCCCGTCGATCACGCGGTCGAGCAGAACCTTCCAGTTGGCCTGGGCTTCCAGGGTGACGAACAGGCCTTCGTCTTCGAAGAAGCCTTTCTCATAGGCAATGGCGAGGGGCGCCATGTCGGTCAGCTTGATGAACCCGAATTTGAGTTCTTCCTTTTCGACCTTCAGGCCCGCGGCGGCTGCGGGCTCAGGGGAGAAGCCGAGCGCGCCGGCGATAATCGCGGCGGCGGCAAAGCCTTTCATAAACAAACGTCGCTTGGTCGTAGTCATTTCGTTGCTCCTTCGTCGGCTCGCTTTCCCGAACCGGACATGGTCCGGAATTCGATCAAGGCGGGACAAAACAAAATGGCCGCGTTCCCTTGGACAGCCCCCGCGATACGGGAGACGTCTGGGAAGCAGCCGTGCTTCTGGGGCGCGTTGTTGGGCCCTATGGCTTGGAGGTTGGCTCTACGACGAACCATGTTATCGGCAGGGCGGCGAGCGTTGGCGCCCTGAACCGAGGTCTTCGAATTCGCGGCGACGAAACCGTCGATCAAACCGCGATCAAATTCATATTCAAAAACTATAGGCTGGGAGAAATCACAATTCAGGCAATTAATTGCCAAACCACGCATACGAATGGTCCGCGCGTCCTGCCCATCGGTGGACCGGGCGCGGCGGCCGGCGGAATAATCCGCCGGCCATCCGTCGATGCGGCGGTGCTTGATCACGCCGCCTCCGCCGCTGCTTCTTTCATCACCGTGGCCAGCAGGCCATAGGCCTCGGCCCAGGCGGCTTCGACTTCCGGGGTGAAGGCATCGCCCAAACCCTGGCCCAGCGTCCACAGCAGCGCACCGCCAACGATGTCATAGTGCTCGTCCTTGACGCCGTAATCGACGTGGCGACGGCCCAGTTCCTGGACGGCGCTGACGACGGTTTCGACCTGGTGCAGGTTGTTCACGGCAACGCCGATCATCTGCATCAGCTTCTTTTTCTGTTCGGTCATGTCCTGCGGGAACATCGGGCGCAGCTGCGGCGCGACTTCGAACAGGCGGCCGTAGAAGATGTCGGCGGCCGGTCCGGCGATCGGCACGACGGCTTTGAAGCTGTCCTGAACCATTGCGATCTGTTCGGGTGTCATTTGATTTTCCTTTCTGAATTTGGGGGGCGACCGGACCCGGCCCCAGTGCGGGACCGGGCCGAGCCGGTTAATTCATCAAGCGGATCAACCCGCCTATTTCATCGGGACGCGGATCACCACGCCGCCCATGACATCGCCCATCTTGAAGTCGGTGCGAGGCGAGTCTTTGTGCGCGTTGTGGCAGTTGATGCAGGGGGCGGCGACGCCGACGTCGGCGTAGACGGCGGTGAAGTATTTGGTGCCGCCCAATTCTTCCTCGCCATAGAACGGCTTTTCGCCCTTGTTCTCGGCGATGAAGGTCAGGCCTTTTTTCTCGATCTCGGTACGCGGCGCGTTCTGTTTGTTGATCGGCCAGAGGGACAGCAGCTGGTACGAGAACTTGTCGGTCTTCGACGCGACCTTTTCCGAGCCGAAGCGGAACATCTGCGCCGGCAAGGGCAGAGCCTTTTCGTCCTCGAAGTGTTCAGAGGCCTTGATCACCTTGTGCTTGGCGGCCAGACGGCCGACCACCATCTTGGTATAGATTTCGCGGTCGGACGCCATCACCAGATGCAGCATGTCGGTAAAGGTTTCGTAAGACACGCCTTTGTCCTTGTCGCTGCCGAACAGCCCGGCCTTGGCCGGAGCAGAGGACAGCCCCAGGGTGATCGCGCCTGCGCAGGCAAGCGCCGTGCACGCTGCGGCAATGGTCAGTTTCTTGGTCATTCGGAATCTCCTTGTCGTGTTCCTGTAGTTCCTGTCGTGGCGTTTCGATTGACGGATGCGGGCATTACTGCTGCTCCCGGCGGCGCGCCCGTTCCCGCATCCTGTTGACCACCCAGTCGATGCTTTCGACATGGTGGGCGGGCTTGCCTTTGAAGTTGTTCTTGATCAGCGCCGGATCGGCGAGCGCATCGATGCTGAAGCGCAGACCGTGACAATCGGCGCAGACGCTGCGGATCATCTTTTCGTTGGGCCGCAGGTTGTCGTTCTGGTTATGGGTGACGAAGACCTTTTCCCCACCGTAGTCGTCGCGCGCCAGATGACGCGGCATGTGACAAGTGGCGCAGGTCACGGCGGAGCCGGGCCGCAGTTCGCCCTCGGTTTCGCGGTCGCGCAGGGAGTTGTGCTGCGACATGCGGTAAGCCTGGGTGTGTTCGTCGGCGTGGCAGGTTTCGCAGGCTTCGACCTGGGCGAAGACCACATCGTATTTGTGCGCCCCGTGACAGGTGTTGCAGTCGAGCACCGTGTCATGGGCCTTGGCCTCCATCGGGAGGCGGGCCAGGGCCGGGGTCATCGGGGTCAGGCCCCGATCTTCGAACAGCCCGATGAAATCGTCCTTGCGCGAGGTCCACAAACCAGGGCGCTGGCGCATGCCGTGCTTGCCCTCGGTAAAAGTTTTGACCTCGGCGGCGTGGCAGGTCGAGCAGACCTCCATTCCCGGCGACGCAATCCATTCGTCGGGTCGGGTGCGTTTGCGCGGCTGATGGCAGGCGGAACAATTGACCCCTGCCTCAGCATGGCCCGACGCCGCCCATTCGGCGGTATGCTTGGCATCGCCGCGATGGGCCGCGGGCGCGTCGGCGTCGGTCAGCGTCAAGGGTTTCGGCTTGGCGGGGGCCTGCGGGTCGACCGGCGGCACCCAGTTGCGCAACGAGACCAAGAGGACTTCCTTGAAGTCCGGCTCGGCATGACGTTTTTCCAGGAAATCTTCGTAAAGCGCCCGGTTGTCGTGGAAGTTATGGCAGCCGCTAGAGGCGCAGGTGTCGAAGCCCAATCCTTCGTGCGACGGGCGCTCCTTGGCCACGTCTTTGTGGCATAGGGCGCAATAGTCGTCCGGCATCGTCACGGCCATGGCGTTGGTGATGCCCGGCTGATGTTCCCGGTGGCATGTCACGCAATAGCGGGCGTCCAGCTTGGCCACCCGGTCGGCGTTGCGCGGGTCGATGAATTTGGTCCGGGGATGAGAATCATGCGCCGCCTTCAGCTCTTCGCCGTGGCAGTTGACGCAGCCCTTCTGTAGCGCGTCGATCCCGCCGAACATCGAGGTATGGCAGGCGTCGCAGGCCAGTTCGATCTGGTGATGGGCCGAGGTCGTCTTGCCGATCAGCAGCAGCTTGCGAAAGTCGCCGCCGTAATACATGGCCGCCGCGATGGCCGAGGCGCCAACCAACGTCACCAGGAACCAGAACAGCCAGAGGATCTTGTTGCGCATGATCTTCCCCGGCCCTTCAGTAGAAATAGACCGTGGCGATATGCGCGCCGAGCAACAGCGGCAACGGCCACAACAACAGGATATGCGCCCAGACCGGCAGGCTGCGCGGCGCGGTGCGGGCCCCCTTCATCGGTCCGTTGAGAAGCTTGTGTTCGACCGCCGTGACCACCCCGGCAACCGCACCGACGGCGGATAGGACCAGGAACAGGCCCATCAACCAGCCGTTCAAATTTTCGCCTAGGTGAAAGCCGGTGTGCACGAATAGCCCGGCGATCAACAATGCGCCGACAATGCCGTGCACCAACCGCCAGCCGTTGTAGCCGCCCAGGTTGCGGAACATCTTGATCCGCTTGCGCAGGCCCAACACAGCGGCAACGACCATGAAACCCAGCAAGGTAAAGCCGGAGATCTGCTTGATCAGCGGGTCGATCCACAACAGGTCGAGGCGCAGGCGGGCCTCTACGCTGGTCGAATAAGGCCAAGCCGGAACCAGCGCCGTGACCGCGGCGAGGATCGCCGCCAGGATGGAAAACACCAACAGCGGCTTCCACTTGCCGACGGGTTCGGCCTTTGCCTCGGCCCCCAACAGTTCCTGTAACAACGGCTGACAGGTGCCGCAGACGGTCGAGGCGCAGGTCGCGCGCTTCAGGTCGTCCAAGGTCGAACAGCCGGCATCCATCGCCGCACCCAACATACCGCGCGTCACGCCGGTGCAGTTACAGACGGTCGCCGCATCGGCCCAATCGCGCACCGGGATCGGCCCCGTCTCCTTGGCTAGCAAGCCGGTCGTCCGCAGGCGGCGCAGCTCGAAGGTCGAAACCCTGGCATGGGTCTTGATCATCTGCTGCAGGCGATTGATTTCGGCCCAAGGGCCGATGGCGATGGCGCCGACGACGCGGCCCCGCCGGATGATGACCCGGCGGTACAACCCGGCATCGGGATCGCTCCAGGAAACGCTGGTCAGGCTCTGATCTTCATCGACCTGCTCGACCTCGCCCATCGAGAACACATCGACGCCGACGACCTTCAGGCGGGTCGCGGGAACGCTGCCCGCATAACCCGGTCCGCTACGGCCCAGGATATGATCGACGCAGGTCGCGGCCTGTTCCAACCCCGGCCCGACCAGGCCATAGCAAAAACCTTCGAACTCGGCGCATTCGCCGACGGCATAGATTTCCGGATCGTCGGTCCGCATATGGGCATCGACCGATATGCCCCGGCCCACGGCCAACCCGGCGTCGCGGGCGATTTCCATATTGGCCCGCACCCCGGTGCAGACGATGACCGTGTCGCAATCGACAACTTCGCCGCCGGACAGCACGACCCGCTCGACCCGGCCATCGCCTTCGATCGCCTGAACGCGGGTCAGGGTGCGCGGGACAATCCCCAGTGCGCCCATCTTGGCCGCGACCAGATCGCCCCCTTCCTGGTCCAACTGGCGGGGCAGCAGGCGGCTTTCGTGTTCCAGAACCCAAGTCTCTACGCCGCGCGCCGCCATGCCGCGCGCCGCCTCCAAGCCCAATAGGCCGCCGCCGACGATCACTGTGCGGGTCGACCGGAACGACCGGGCGACCAGGCGTTCGACGTCGTCGAAATCGCGGAAGGTGAAGACGCCGTCCAAATCCCGGCCCGGGATTTCCGGCACGTGCGGGCGCGATCCGGTGGCGACGATCAAACGGCCATACGGCCAGGAGCGGCCATAATCGTCGATGACGACACGGCGATCGCGGTCGATGGTTCGGATGCGCAAACCGTCGTAACGGCTGACCTGGGCATCCGCGCCGAAACCTTCGGGCTGATAGACTTGGCCGAGTTGAACCTCGCCGGTCAGAAAGGGGGTGAGCTTGATCCGGTTGTAGGGACGCCAGCGTTCGGCGTTGAACAACATTACGGGCACGCCTGCGCGGGACAGTTCCTCGGCCACGCGGAGGCCCGCCGGGCCCGCGCCGATGATCACTGCCGGATGATCCTGTTCCCACGGCGAGCCGGCCGGGGACGTTTCGCCCACCGCCGCCACCGGCGTTTCCGCCGCTTTGGTCGCCTTTCTGGAAAAGAACATGCCGTGCCCTCGTCTCGCGCAGAGTCAAAAAATCCGCTTCGGGATGAAGTCATCCCGTTCGAGCGACGACGCTCTGCGCCCATCGACGGACGCGATCCTGTTTGGTTAGAAGGACTCTTCGGCGAGCCTGCCTACGGATCGGGCGGCGGCCATCGGCGCCCAATCACCTGAAATGCTGCAATGCACAAGCCATGCCAACAGCAGAGGACAGGATTTTCAAGGAGTTACACCCCTCCACATCCTGCCTTCGACAGAAGGATGCATATATTTTATACACAAAATTTACAAAGGTTATTTTTTAGGCATCTGGAATGCGCGTTCAAGCGCAGGGGGAATCAAACACCGCATCCCCGAAGAACAGCCCCTTGGCATCCCCCGTGCCTTCGGTTTTCCAATCGGCATCCGGAACGGTCATGCCAAGCGTGCGCACGGCCTCGCGATAGATGTCGGGGCGATAGACCTGCGCGGCCACGGCGCAGACGTCCGTGTCCTGATCGACCTGCCGCCAGCGGATCATTTGTTCCGCGAACCAGGCGGCGTGCGAACGCCAGGGGAAATTGGCGTTGTCGCGAAAAAAGGTGATGAAATCCGGATCGGCCAGCACCGGGCCGCCGCCCAGGCGCGGCAGATCCCCGGCCATCGCCTCGGCCAGGATCGGCGCCGGGATATCCAGATAGCCCGGTGCGGACAACGTCTCGGCCACGGCCAATCGGTTTTCCGGCATCTCGACCCAACGCGCCGCTTCGACCAGGGCGCGGACCAGGGCCCGCACGGTCCGGGGATGGGCCGAGGCCCAGGCCGCGCGCATGCCCAGAACCTTTTCCGGACCGTTATGCCAAAGCTGCGATTTGGTCACGACGATCTCGCCGACCCCGGCTTCGACCGCGACCGCATTCCAGGGTGCACCGACGCAGAACCCGTCGATCAACCCCTGATCCAGGTTGGCGACCATCAAGGGCGGCGGAATGACCACCAGACGGACATCGAAATCCGGATTGATCCCGGCGGCGGCCAGCCAGCCGCGCAGCTCGTAATTATGGGTCGAGAACGGAAACACCACGCCGAAGGTCAGCGGCGGGCGCCCGGCGGCAACGTCTTCGGCGATCACCGTTTTCAACGCGCGCGCGCCCGACATCACATCATCCGGATCCAACCCCGCGCCCTGCAATCGCCCATACAGAGCGGCCGAGACGGTGATCGCATTGCCGTTCAGGCCCAGGGCCATGGGCGCGATCATCGGGGTGCGGACGTGGCCCACCCCCAGGGTCGAGGCGACGACCATCGGCCCCAGCATATGGGCGCAGTCCAGATGCCCGATCGACACCTTGTCACGGATCGACGCCCAGGACTGTTCGCGGGAAATCCGCAGGTCCAGGCCGTATTTTTCGGCGAACCCGAATTCGGCGGCGGCGACCACGGGGGCGCAATCCAACAGCGGGATGATACCGGCGTGCACGGTCGAGACCTCGGGCGGGCCGTCAGCCAGCGCGTCGTTGTGGTCTTGATCGTCGTAGCTGTCAGGCACCTTGGTCTCCGTTCCCCCGGGGGCGTCAGGACGCAATTCTTTCCGCCATCACCAAGCTATTGGCGATGTCGACGATGCGTTTCTTTTCGTTCATGGCTGTCTTGCGCAGGGCGGCATAGGCTTCTTCCTCGCTCATGCCCCGGCGCTGCATCAGGATTCCCTTGGCCCGCTCGATGGTCTTGCGTTCCGACAGGGCCGTCTTGGCTTCGGACAATTCGGCCTGGAGGCGCGAGAAGGCATTGAAGCGGGAAATCGTCAGATCGACGATCTGGTTGACCCGTTCTTTCTTCAGGCCGTCGACGATATAGGCACTGACCCCGGCGTCGACCGCGGCGTCCGTCATCGCCCGGTCCGTTTCGTCGACGAACACGGCGGTCGGGCGGCGAACCTCGCGCGAGACCTGAAACATCTGTTCCAAGGTATCGCGCGACGGGTTTTCCAAGTCGATCAGGATGACGTCCGGATCGATCGCGAAGATCTTCTTCAACAGATTGTCGACATTATCGATATGAACAACGCCGGTATGCCCGGCCTCGGCCAGGCCATCCATGAGGATCGCCGCCCGAACCGGGTTCTCGTCGATAACGACTATGCTGACCTTACCGTCCGACATCGCGCCGTGACCTATGCCCCCATCGGCTAGGATCAAATTTGGCACATCCCCGCCGTTGCGGATGCGTTGTGCAGCGCAGCATATCCGTACCCCCTCTTACATTCAAGCAGATGCATGAGCAGGCAGGCGCAGAAAGACGGTTGAGCTTTTCCGAAGGCTTAGACGGTCCAGGTCTTACCACCGCCAAGCAGCTTGGCCAGTCCCGCCCGGTCCATCGTGCGGGCCGGATCGTCGCCGCGCAGGTCGGTGAACTCACCCCCCGGCGCGTGATACAGAACGCCCAGGGCCAACGGCAGGTCCGGGCCGTCCATGCGGGCCAGGATCATCGCCAGGGCCATGTTGCCTTCGTCATGCACGGTCACGTCATAGACCGGCCCGCCTTGGGCGACGGGAACGACCCGCGCCGTGCCCGACTGCCAATCGACGACGATGCCTTTGTCCCGGTCCTTGCCGAAGATCAGCGGCTTGCCGTGTTCGACCCGCAGGGTCCGGTCGGCGCTGAGGCCCTTGTCGCGGACGGCTTCGAAGGCGCCGTCGTTGAACACCACGCAGTTCTGCAAAATCTCGACGAACGACGTGCCCTTGTTGGCCTGGGCCGCCTTCAACACGCCGGGTAGATGATCCTGCAGCGTGTCGGCGGAGCGGGCGACGAAGCGCGCCCCTGCACCCAGCGCCAGGACAGCCGCATTGACCGGGGATTCGACCGAGCCACCGGGCGACGAGGGCGAGCGCATACCCGCCGCCGAAGCCGGGGAATACTGCCCCTTGGTCAACCCATAGACGGCGTTATTCGGCATGATCAGGTTGAGGTCCACATTCCGGCGCAACGCATGCATCAGGTGGTTGCCGCCGATCGACAGGAAATCCCCGTCGCCGCCGACGACCCAGACGTCCAGGCCCGGATTGGCCATCTTCACGCCCGTCGCCACGGCGGGCGCGCGGCCATGGATCGTGTGGAAGCCATAGGTCGCCAGGTAATAGGGAAAGCGGGCGGCGCAACCGATGCCGGAGACGAAGACGACGTCCTCGGGCCGACGGCCGATATCGGCCAGCACGCCGCGCACGGCTTTCAGGATGGCGTAGTCGCCGCAGCCGGGGCACCAGCGAACTTCTTGGTCCGAGGTAAAATCGCGGGCGGTCAGGGGATCGGCGCCCACCGCTTCGGCGGTCGCGACGGAGGGGTTCATGACGTTCATCACAGATCCTTTCGAAGGGCGGCGTCGACCTCGGCCACGGTGAAGGGTTGGCCGGTCACGCGGTTCAGTCCGCTGAACGAGACATCAGGGAAGTGGCATTGCAGATGGCCGCGCAACTGGCCGGAATTGAGTTCCGCCACGACGATGCGGTCATAGCGGGCAAAAATGTCCGCCAGGCCGTGCGGCAACGGCGACAAGTGACGTAGATGCAGGTGTCCGACGGCATGGCCCTCGGCGGCCAGATCCTCGACCGCGGTCTTCAGCGCGCCGCAGGTCGATCCCCAACCGACGACCAGCACTTTGCCGCTGTCGGTCCCGGCGCAAATTTCGGCGGCGGGCAGGCTGTCGCGTACGCGGTCGAGCTTGGCCGCGCGCAGGTCGGTCATTTCCTGGTGGTTGGCCGGATCGTAGGAAATATGCCCCGACGACGCCGAACGCTCGATCCCGCCCAGGCGATGGGCCAGACCGGTCATCCCCGGCACGGCCCAGGGGCGGGCCAGGGTTTCCGGATCGCGGCGGAACGGATGGAAGCCTTCCGGGTCGATGTCGCGGCGGACCGTCAGGTCCGGCAGCGTATCGACATCCGGCACCTGCCAGGGTTCGGCGGCATTGGCCGTATAGGCATCGGACAGGATGATCACCGGGGTCATGTAGGTCAGGGCGACACGCGCCGCCTCGACCACCGTATCGAACGAATCGCCCGGGCCGGCGGCGGCGAACACCGGCAGGGGAGCCTCGCCGTGTCGGCCATGCAGGGCCAGATTCAGATCGGCCTGTTCAACCTTGGTCGGCATGCCGGTGGACGGACCGGCGCGCTGCACGTCGATGACCAGCAGCGGCAGCTCCGCGGCGGCGGCCAGGCCCAGGGCCTCGGCCTTCAGCGCCATGCCGGGGCCGCTGGTCCCGGTCACACCCAACGCACCGGCAAAGGACGCGCCGATCGCGGCGGTGGCGGCGGCGATTTCATCTTCGGCTTGGAAGGTCGCGACGCCTTCGCCGCCCAGCTTGGCCAGACCGTGCAGAATCGCCGAGGCCGGGGTGATCGGATAGGAACAATAATGCAGGCGCAGGCCACTCAGGGCCGACGACGCCGCCAGCCCCATGACCATGCCGTCGATGCCGGTCATCATCCGGTAGGTGCCGGGTGCCGGTTGCGCCGGGGCGACCGAACGCAGGCGCGTCGGCGGGGCGAATTCCGTGACGTCGCCATAGGTATGACCGGCGTCCAGGGCCGCGATATTGGCCTCGGCGATTTCCGGGCGCTTGGCGAACTTGCTGCGCAGCCAGGCCGTCGTCGGGGCGCGGTCCTGGGCGAACATCCAATGGACCAACCCCAGCGCCCAGAAGTTGCGCGCGGTCTCGGCCTCTTTCTTGGTCACGCCGGTCGGCATCGCGGCTTCGCGGGTCAGACGGGAAATCTCGATGCTCTCGACGCGGTAGCCGTCGAGGCTGCCGTCTTCAAACGGGTTCTCGGCGTAGCCGGCTTTCTCCAACCCACGCTTGGCGAAGGCGTCGGTATCGACGATCAACAGGCCGCCGGGACGCAGGGATTTCAGATTGGTCTTCAGCGCCGCCGGATTGAACGCGACCAGCACGTCGACCGTGTCGCCATGGGTCCGAACCGTGTCGCCGCCCAATTGAATTTGATAGGCCGACACGCCGAAGGTCGTACCCGCCGGGGCACGAATTTCCGCCGGGAAGTCGGGAAAGGTCATGAAGCCGTGACCGGCCAGGGCCGATGATTTGGTGAACTCCGAACCCAGGGTCTGGATGCCGTCGCCGGAGTCTCCGGCGAAGCGGACCACGGCGGGCCCCATGGAAGGAACAGGGGCGGCGCCCGGGTCCAAGGGGTCGGTGGCGAGAGGTTGATCGAGCATGGCCGGGTGTCCTTATGACTACATCTGGCTGAATTTCACCGATCCCCGGAATGCCCACCTCACGTGTGCATCGGCGGGGGAGCGGCGACGTTGGGCGGACTATGCCCGCGCCGGGCCGATCGGTTCCGTCAATTAATTGCCGGGGAAAAATAAAAACGCCTTCGTCAACGAATTGCTTTTTTGGCGGGGCTCCTCGCGCTTGGATCATGGGCAGAATTTCACGGGACCCTACTCCCCCCGCTTTTAAGGAGCCCGCCCATGCAACCCACCGGGATCACCGTCCCCGCCGACCGCGCGTCGCTGGAAATCACCTGGCCCGACGGCCTGCGTCAAAGCCTGCGCGCGACGACCCTGCGCAGCATGAGCCGCTCGGCCCGGTCGGAAAGCGCGCGCCTCAAAGGATGGGACGTGCCGCCGCAGGAAGATCTGACCATTCAGTCGGTCGAAGCGGTCGGCGTCTACGCCATCAACATCACGTTTTCCGACGGCTACGCCAAAGGAATCTTTCCTTGGGAGATGCTCCGGGATGCCATCGGCGCCCTGGCTTTTCAGGGACTTAGCGCCAACCAGGCCGAGGCCATCGCCGGCGTTGGCAATTAGTTGACAGACAAGACCCAATGCTGCGGCGCAGCATGGTTGTCACAAACAAGTTAACGGCCGCCGACGGCACCGAACTCGGCACACCCGGCGGCCCCAACACCGAACAAACCAAGATATTCCGAATAAGACCGAAAGGACGGAACCATGGATGAAATTACGGAAGGCATGTCGCAGGTCGATTGCGACATTCTCGTCATCGGCGGCGGCACGGCTGGCCCGATGGCTGCCTACAGGGCGAAAAAGAAAAACCCGAACGCGAAGGTCATCCTGCTGGAAAAGGCCAACGTCAAACGCTCGGGCGCGATCTCCATGGGCATGGACGGCCTGAACAACGCCGTCATCCCCGGTCACTCCACCCCGGAGCAGTACGTCAAGGAAATCACCATCGCCAACGACGGCATCGTCGACCAGGCGGCGGTCTATAAGTACGCCCAGAACTGCTACGAAATCATTCAGGAGCTGGATAACTTCGGCATCCGCTTCCAGAAGGACGAAAACGGCGACTACGACGTCAAGAAGGTGCACCACATCGGCACCTACGTCCTGCCGATGCCCAACGGCGACACGGTCAAAAAGGCCCTGTATCGCCAGTTGAAGCGCGCACGCCTGCTGATCTCGAACCGCTACATGGCGACCCGCCTGCTGACCGGCAAGGACGGCCGCATCGCCGGCGCCATCGCCGTCAACACCCGCAACGCCGAATTCCTGGTGGTCCGGGCCAAGGCCGTGATCCTGTGTATGGGCGCCGCCGGCCGCCTGGGTCTGCCGACCTCGGGCTATCTGTACGGCACGTACGAGAACGCCGCCAACTCGGGCGACGGCTACGCCATGGCCTATCACGCCGGCGCGGGCCTGGCGAACCTCGAATGCTTCCAGATCAACCCGTTGATCAAGGATTACAACGGCCCCGCCTGCGCCTATGTCGCCGGGCCGTTCGGCGGCTATACCGCCAACAACGAAGGCATGCGCTTCATCGAGTGCGATTACTGGTCCGGCCAGATGATGCAGGAGTTCTACAACGAACTGCAGTCGGGCAAGGGGCCGGTGTTCCTGAAGCTCAACCACCTGGCCGATGAAACCATTTCGGAAATCGAAACCATCCTGCACGAGGTCGAACGCCCGACGCGCGGTCGCTTCCAGATCAACCGCGGCAACGACTATCGCCACGGCATGATCGAAATGCACATCTCGGAAATCGGTTTCTGCTCGGGCCATTCGGCCTCGGGTGTGTTCGTCGACGACAACGCCTGCACCACGGTGCCGGGCCTGTACGCCGCGGGCGACATGGCCAGCGTGCCGCACAACTACATGCTGGGCGCCTTCACCAACGGTGCCGTCGCCGGTGAACATGCCATCGACTTCGTCAACGACGTCGACTTCGCCGACATCGACGAAGATTTCATCGCTGCCGAAAAGGAACGCGTGCTGGCCCCGACCAAGCGCACCGACGGTATTCCGCCGAACCAGATCGAGTACAAGACCCGCCGTCTGGTCAACGACTACCTGCAGCCGCCCAAGGTCACCCGCAAGATGCAGCTGGCCCAGGACCGCTTCGCCGAAACGCGCGAGGTCATGGAAAACGAAATGGTCGCGCGCAACGCCCACGAGCTGATGCGCTCGCTGGAAGTGTCCTCGATCATGGATTGCGCCGACATGGCGGCCTTCGCCTCGTTGTTCCGCACCGAAAGCCGGTGGGGCCTGTATCACAACCGCGCCGACTATCCGGAACGCGACAACGAGAACTGGTTCTGCCACTCCCTCCTGTCCAAGGACGGCGACGGCAAGATGACGATCCGCAAAAAGGAAGTCGATCCCTACATCATCCCCATCGAAGACGACGAGAAGGATGCCTACGACAAGCAGCGGGTTAAGGCTCAGGCGTAACGCCCGAGCCCCCATCCGCCGCCCCAGACCAGATCAAGATTCAGGAGAAATCCGATGCCTCTCGCAGAACAACCCTCTTCCGTCCCCGTCGTCGTCGATGAAGGAAAATGCATTGCCGACAAGGGCTGCACCGTTTGCGTCGACGTCTGCCCGCTGGACGTGTTGCGCATCTCGGACACCACCGGCAAGGCCTTCATGAAGTACGACGAATGCTGGTACTGCATGCCGTGCGAAGCCGACTGCCCGACGGGCGCCGTCAGCGTCAACATCCCCTTCCTGCTGCGTTGACCGAGGAGAGCCTTCATGTCCGCATTCGAACCCTTTGAACAGTTCGACGAGGTCGAAGACATCGTCGAACGCCTGGAAGATCCCGATCCGGCAACCCGCCGGGTCGCGATCATGGACCTGGCCGACAGCGCCGATCCGACCGCCGTCACCTACCTGAAGAAGGCTCTGTCGGACGAAGCCCGCGAAGTCCGTCTTCAGATCGCCCTGGCACTGGCCGAATTCGACGGCCCGGAAACAGCGGAAGCCTTGGTCATCGCCCTGGTCGATTCCGACCCGGCCGTGGCCCAGGCCGCCGCCGACAGCATGGCGGAACTGAAGGATCCGGCCTCGGCCGATCCGATCCTGCCGTTCGTCAGCCACGAAAGCGCTTTTGTCCGCGCCGGCGCCCTGCGCGCCCTGCGTGAACTGAAGCGCCCGGAAAGCCTGAAGCCGGCGCTGGATGCCCTGAGCGATCCGGAAGCCGCGGTTCGGTCCGAAGCGATCAGCGTCGTCGGCTATCTGAAAACCGAAGAAGCCCTACCCGCCCTGATGTCGATGCTGAAGGATCCGGAAGCAAGCGTCCGCCGCACCGCTGCCGGCGCCCTGGGCTTTTCGGTGACGACCGCCGCCGCCGAAACCCTGGCCCAGGCCCTGACCGACAGCGATTGGCAGGTTCGCGAAGTCGCCGCCGAAACCTTGTGCAAGGTTCAGTCCCCGGTCGCCGTCCCGTCCCTGCGCAAGGCATTGGCCGACGAATACTGGCAGGTTCGGCAGAAGTCGATCCGCTCGCTCGGCAAACTCGGCGCCGCAGAGGCCGTGTCGGAAATCATCCCGTCGCTGGACCACGACATTTCCAACCTGCGCAAAGAAGCCGCCGCGGCGCTGGGCGAAATCGCCTCGGCCGAAGCGGTGCCCGCGTTGGAAGCGCACCTGGATGACCCGGACCCGGACGTTCGCAAAAACATCCGCTGGGCCCTCGGCCGCATCCGCGCCGAGTAGGCATCAGACGGCAATCCCGCAACCCCGGCAAAGTCCCCCGCCATGAACCACGTGACCCAAAATATCGTGACCCCGAAGATCGTGAACCCAGACAACGAGTCGCTTCCGAAGTACGTCGTGGTCCGCGATTGGCTGGCGCGTCGGATTCATGCGGGGGAAATTCAGCCGGGCGCGCGCCTGCCGTCGGAACATTCCCTGGTTCGTAAGTTCGGCGTCAGCCGCGTCACGGTCCGCCACGCGCTGGACGCCCTGAAAAAATCGGGCATGGTCGAAAGCCATCAGGGCCAGGGCCATTTCGTGCGCGGGGTCAAAGCCGAATTGGACATGCGCCGCCTGCGCGGTCTGGGCGAAGCCCTCGACCCCAACGGCGTTTCGGCCACCGCGAAACTGATCGATCGCATCGAAGTCAAAGCCAACAGCCAGGTTCGCCAGGCCCTGGGCCTGGCCCCGGCCAGCATGGTGATGGCGGTGCGCCGCCTGCGGTTCGCTGACGGCGCGCCGATCTGCTTCGAAGAACGTTATATTCTGCCCGAATTCGGCAATCTTTTGTCCGACGCCGATCTGGAAACCAGCGACATCTGCACCTTGTTGGAACAATCGCGCGGCATCGCCATCGCGTTCGGCGACGTGGTCATGGACATGGTCAAGGCCTCGCCGAAACTGGCGCAGCATCTTGAGATCGACGCCGGCGACACCGTCGTGCGGACCGAACAAACCAATTTCGACGTCAATGGCGTGGCCATCGATTTCTGCATCCGCCATGCCGTCGCCGAGGCATTTCGATATCGCACCCGGATCGGTCGGTGGTAGAGGCGATGACGATACCGCCCCGAAATTCGATCCTTTCTTTCGCCGCCGCCTTCATGGCGGCTTTTGCATTTTTGGCCGTCCCGCAAACGGCCCGATCGGACGACGGCGCGGGGCTGATGGCCGCCGCGCCCCGGCCGATCGGTGCCCCGGCGATCGAGTTGTCGCGGCTCGATGGATCCGGTTTTTCCCTGGCCGCGCGCAAAGGCGAATTCACCCTGATCAATTTCTGGGCCTTGTGGTGCGCGCCCTGCCGGGAAGAGATGCCGGCTTTGACGCGATTGGGCGAAAAATTCGCCGGGCGGGGCCTTGCCGTGGTCGCCGTCAACCTGGGCGACAAACCAGACAAGATCGCCCGATTTTTGAGACAAGTTGGCGCCGGCGAATTGCCCAGCGGACTGACTGTCGTTTTGGATACCGACGGACAGACGGGCCGCGATTGGCATGTCCAAGGCCTGCCGGTCACCTACCTGATCGACCCCGATGGAAAAATCACCCACGCCGCCGTCGGCGCCCGTGATTGGTCCGGCGAAACCGCGGTCGATTGGTTTGAAAAAATCCTCTCCGACACCTCTCGCTGATCCTTGTTTCCGGATTTTTTTCCACGCCGTTTCCAGGTCGGAAGGGGGGCATTTCAGCCATGTGAAAACCCATCCGAAACGACCTCCCGAATGCCGATTCGCGCCCGGAAATCCGGGCAACTTGTATCATCTGAAACAAGGGGCTGGTGATTAAAAAATATACAGAAATATGGCGGAGATTAAAAAAGCGCCAGATTCTAATCGCAGCGCAGCAAAAGGCCTAAAAAACTGGTTATTTATCCTTATTTTTCAAATGGTTAAAAATCCTTCGCAGCCGCAAAAACTGGCAAGGTAATTGCACCGTTACAGGGCGTAACGAGACAACTTAGATGCAGAGCAAAGGAGAATTCAACAATGCTCAGGCACGTAACTCAGGGACTGGCTTTGGGGGCCATGCTGACGGTTGCCGCGATGGCGCCCGCCCAGGCCAAAACCATCAAGGTGGCGATCGGCCACCAAAGCATGTGCACCGACACCTATACGGCTGGGATCGTCATCAAGGAACTGAAGCTCCTTGAAAAGCACCTGCCGAAGACCGGCAAGTACAAGGACGTCGAATACGACATCAGCTGGGCCGACTATTCGTCGGGCGGTCCGATCACCAACCAGATGATGGCCAATAAGCTGAACATCGGCGTGATGGGCGACTATCCGCTGATCGTCAACGGCGCCAAGTTCCAGGCCACGGACAGCCTGCGGACCTATTACGTCGCGGGCACCGGCTACAACCTCAAGGGTTCGGGCAACGCCATCGTCGTTCCGGTGAAATCCGAGATGTACAAGATTTCCGACCTGGAAGGTAAAGCGGTCTCGACCCCCGTCGGCTCCGCCGCCTGGGGCATGCTGCTGAAGGCCGCCCAGGACAACAAGGTCAAATTCCAGCTGAAGAACCAGAGCCCGGCCGTGGGTGCGGCGAACATTGCCGCCGGCAAGATCGACGCCCACTCCGATTTCTGCCCCTGGTCCGAAATCATGGAATTCCGCGGCACCGGCCGCAAGATCTACGACGGCTCGGAAGCCGGCGTTCCCTATCTGCACGGCGTCGTCGTGCGTAAGGATCTGGCCGACGATTATCCGGAAGTCGTCCAGGCCTTCATCAAGGCCGTCTATGACGCCGGCAAATGGATCAAGGAAGACCCGATCCGCGCCACCGACCTGATGGAAAAGTGGACGGGCGTCGAGAAGGAAGTTCTCTACATCTACTTCTCCAAGGGCGGTCACCTGACCCTCGACCCGACCATCAAGCCGGCCTGGGTCGATGCGCTGAAGTTCGACCACACGGTTCTGGTCAAGGAAAAGGCGATCCCGCCGTTGGATTTCGACGACTGGATCACCGAGAAATACTTGAAAGCCGCGTATAAGGACATGGGCGTCGACTACGAAGCCGACAAAGCCGTGGTCGTCGACCCCAAGGTCGCCAACGCCGGTCTGCCGAACGAAATCTGGCACGCCCGCGACGGCATCAAGGAATACAAGACCCTGCCGGAATTCCTGGCCGCGGTCGCTTCCTTCCGGGCCACGGGCGCCAAGTTGAACTCCACCTACGTGTACGACAAGGAAACCGGTCTGAAGCTGTTCGGCAAGACCGCGTTCTGGACCGTCACGCCGAAGGGTGAGTTCGCGACCTTCCTGCGTCGCGGCGAAGCCGAAAAGTATGCGGCTTCCGTCGGCGGCAAGGTCATCGACTTCGAAGAAGCGATTGCCCTGAAGTCCAGCTAAGCACACGCCTAAGCGACGGGGCGGCGGAGATGGCCGCCGCCCCGCCGTTTCCTTCCCGGTCCCTTGGGACCACCTTCCATCAAATGGTTTTCCGGCCCCCCGGCGACCCAAGCATACGACCGCAAGAACCACGGAGACCCTGGCGCGATGAACGCTCCCATCCCCGAGACCAAAACCGACGTTCCGGCCGGCACCGACGCCGCAACCCCGAGCGATATGGGGCATGCGGAGGGTAGCCAGCCGGTCACCCCCCAACAGGCTTTCGGCGCGTTCTTCGCCCCGATGCTGAAGCGTTCCGTGCTGCTGCCGTTTGCCAAATCTTGGTCGATCCGGCTGGCGGCCCTGGCCGTGGGCGTGCTGATCTGGCACCTCGCGACCGAGCTGAAATTCAACTATTTCATCAACTTCGAGAACATTCCCTCACCGGTCAAAGTCTGGGGCGCTTTCGTCCAGCACATCCAATCGACCGAGTTTTACATTCACATCGGCGTGTCGATGCAGCGCATCCTGATCGGCTACATGAGCGCGGTGTTCCTCGGCATCCTGCTCGGCCTCGTGATCGGCCGCTCCCGCATGGCCCGCGACGTGATCTCGCCCTATATCGAAATTCTGCGCCCGATCCCGGCCGTCGCCTGGATCCCGCTGGCGATCCTGATGTGGCCGACCGAGGAAAGCTCGATCATCTACATCACTTTCTTAGGCGCGCTGTTCCCGATCATCCTGAACACCGCCCATGGCGCGGAACTGACCCCGGACGTGTTGATCCGCGCGGCCAAGTCGCTGGGCGCCAACCGCCGCGAAATTTTCTGGCACGTCGTCATCCCCGCCGCCTTGCCGTCGATCACGGCGGGCCTGGCGATCGGCATGGGCGTGTCCTGGTTCTCGCTGCTGGCCGGTGAAATCATCTCGGGCCAGTACGGCATCGGCTACTTCACCTGGAACGCTTATTCGCTGATCAATTATCCGGACATCGTCGTCGGCATGCTGATGATCGGCGGGCTGGGCACGCTGTCGACCTATGCCGTGCGCCTGGCGACCAAACCGTTGTTGAGCTGGCAGCGGAGGTCGAGATGACAGCCGCCGCCGCCCGCTGGGACCGCATCGTCGGCGCCGTCAAGGCCCGCCCGGGCCTGTGGCTGGCGATCACCCTCGGCTTTCCCGTGCTGTACCACGTTGCGATGCTGCTGGCCTTGCTGGCCCGCTTCCAGGAAATGCCGAACTACACCGTCACCTATGACTGGCTGGGCAGCATGGTCGAGATCGTTCGCTCGACCCCCGCGTTTTCCGACATGCCCGCGATCATGGCCGAGGAATGGTTGTTCGAAATCGGCCGCATGAACTACGACTTCGGCAACGGCATCTCCGAATGGAGCATGAACGTCAATCCGTTCAAGGTCATGATCATCACCATCCTGGCATCGCTGATCGCGACCATCGCCGTCCTGGCCCTGAGCCGCCGCAAGCAATGCTCGGGCGTGCGCTTGAACGGCGCCGGAGCCGCCGGCGGGGTCGGCGCGGTGCTGGTCGGCATGACCAACGTGACCCTGGCCTGGGTCGTTTGCTGCGCCACGCCCAACTGGGTCGTCGGCCTGGCGATCCTGGGCCTCGGCACCTCGACCTCGCTGTGGCTGGAACAATTCGGCTGGTGGTTCGAATACGCCGGGTTCGCCCTGCTGCTCGCCGCCGTATTCTGGCTGTCCGGCGACACCGAGCCGAAGATCAAAGCGCCGACGTCCGGCGACAAGAAATCCTTTTCTCACTCCACACCGCAGTCAGCAATGGGAGCCCATCGATGATCTCCAACATCGTCAACCTGTCGCGCGATAAAAGCGCCGAAGCCGAAGACCGCCGTTCCAGCGAAGGCAAAGGCCACGTCAAAATCGACGACGTCGGCATCGTGTTCGGCACCGGCCCGGACGCCCATACGGCGGTCGAGCGGACCTCCCTGGAAGTTCAGCCGGGCGAATTCCTTTGCATCCTGGGCCCTTCGGGCTGCGGCAAGTCGACCCTGCTCAATTCCGTCGCCGGCTTCGTCAAGCCGACCGCCGGCAGCGTCACCGTCGACGGCAAGGCCGTCACCCAGCCCGGCCCCGATCGCGGCATGGTGTTTCAGCAATATTCCCTGATGCCGTGGAAGACCGTGCGCGACAATGTCGCCTTCGGCCCCCTGCTGGCCGGGCACAGCCGGTCCGAGGCGCAATCCATCGCCTATACCTTCCTGAACATGGTCGGGCTGTCGCGTTTCGCCAAACATTACCCCTCGGAGCTTTCCGGCGGCATGCAGCAGCGCGTCGGCATCGCCCGCGCGCTGGCCAACTACCCCTCCGTTCTGCTGATGGACGAGCCGTTCGGCGCGCTGGATGCCCAGACCCGCCTGATGATGCAGGAAAACCTGCTGCGCATCTGGGAAGACTTCGGCACCACCGTGATGTTCGTGACCCACGACGTCGACGAGGCCGTGTTCCTGGCCGACCGGGTGATCATCATGAGCGCCGCGCCCGGCCGGGTGATCGACGATTTCCGCGTCGACATCCCGCGTCCGCGCACCACCGACATCACCACCGACGAAACCTACATCCAGTTGAAGCGTCGCTGCCTGGAACGCATCCGCGGGGAGAGCCTGCGCGCTTTCGAAATGCAGAACCACTAAGGATCAACCGAAGGAGCCGTCCCTTGACGATGCACCGACGCCGCGCCCTGAGCCGCCTTGCCGCCACCCTTGCCGTTACCTGCGTCCTGGGCCTGACGGCCACGACCGGTCAGGCCGCGGGCCTTCGGGTCGTCGAACCGGATCCGCCCGCCGCTCTGCCCGAATTCAGTCTGAAGGACCATCGTGGCAAACCGTTCACGGTCGAGAGCCTGAAGGGGCACTGGACCCTGGCGTCGATCGGCTTTACCTCGTGCCCCGATGTCTGCCCGTTCGTGCTGTCGAACTTGGCCGAGGTCGTCAATCAGATGTCCGTCCGCGTTCGACCGGACAACCTGCCGAAAGTGATCTTCGTCGCCATCGACCCCAAGCGCGATACCGAGGTGCTGGGCGATTACGTCAAACATTTTGACGAGAACTTCATGGGCGTCACCGGCGACCACAAGGAGTTGGCGAAGTTCGTCGAAGGGATCGACGGCTTCTACCGCCTGGGCAAACCCGACAAGGACGGCGACTACGAAGTGCAGCACAGCGCCAGCGTGATCGTGATCGGCCCTGACGCCCGCATCCACGCCAAGCTGTCGCCGCCCCTGCCGCCCGCCGACACGGCGGAATACCTGGCTCGTAAACGGATTACCTACATCCGGGCGCAAAGGAACAACTGAATGAACGTTTCCGTCGTCAAATCCTGCCTTTCCTGCTTGATCGGCGCGGCGGCCCTGACCGCCGCCGGGTCGCAATCCGCCCTTGCCTGCGAGGCCCATGCCGCCAACGGACAATCGCTTCAAACCGCCCAGGCGCAAGGCCACGCCATGTCTTCGGTCATGGCGATGGATGCCTGGGTTCCCGTCGCCCCGCCGGGGGTCAAGGCCCATGCCGCCTATATGGTTCTGATGAACCACGGCAAGGAAACCCGCACGATAACGGCGGTTCAGAGCCCGCAATACGGCTCCGCCACCATGCACGCCAGCATCACCAAGGACGGCGTGACCCATATGCAGCATCTGGCGGCGGTCGACCTGCCGCCGGGGCCGCCGGTCGGGTTCGTGCCGGGCGGCATGCATATCATGCTGATGAAGCCCAAGGCCGCGTACAAGGAAGGCGACACGATCGACCTGTCCCTAACCCTGGACGACGGCACGACCGTCGCGGTCAAGGCCACGGTCCGCGCCCGCAATGACGCCCCCGGCATGAACCATGATCATATGAACCACGGCGCGATGGGCCATGACCACAAAGGATCCTGAGCCCAGTCGACCGGCCGCACGAATGTTTTTTCGCCACCTTCGCCCCCTGGCGCTCGCAGGACTGCTATCCGCCGCTACATTCCCATCGGCGCAGGCTGGGATGATCGACGAAAGCGGCCTGCAGCCCTGGGAAAACTGCGCCCTGTGCCATTCCCTGGACGGGATCTCGCGCATGGCGAAGTTCCCCAAATTGGCGGGGCAGGTTCCGGCCTATATTGAAAAGCAGATCGCCGATTTCCGGTCTGGGCGGCGAACCAACGACGCCGAGCAGATGCAAGCCATGGCCGGTCTGATCGCGGACAAGGACATTCCCGTCGTCGCCAAGTATTTCGGCGGCCTGACCCCGCCCGCCCCGGCGGAAATGCCGCTGGAGCCGGAACGCCGCATTGGCGAGGCCCTGTACCACAAAGGCGACGCGGCGCGCGGCCTTCCGGCCTGCCTGTCTTGCCACGCCAAGGACAAGGTTACATCGTCGGGTGCGGCACGGCTTGAAGCACAGCACGCCGACTATGTTATAAAGCAGCTATCCGATTTTCGTTCGGGTGCCCGCGCCAATTCCCCCGACAAGGTGATGGAAAACGTCGCGGCCAAGCTGACGGACGCGGAGATCAAGGCCCTGGGCGGGTATATCGCCGCCCAGACCCGAAACTAGGAGCGGACCGTTGCCCCCCCTTACCAACCAACGGCTCCGCACGATCGAGAACGATGCCATGGCTGCGGACGAGCCCCTTTCGGCCCTGTTTCTGTCGGAAAGCATGTCGGACCTTAACGAGGGCGCGACCTTCCTCGACCGTCTGAGCATGGAGGAAGTGACCTTCATCCGCTCGCGCGGCACGACCATCAAGGCCAAGCGCGGCGAAGGCATCTTCCACCAGGGGGATTCCCACGAAGGCATCTTCCTGATCGAAAGCGGGCGCGTGCGTACCTTCTGCACGGGACCGTCGGGGCGCGAGCTGACCTTGGCTTATTGGACGCCCGGCCATTTCATCGGCGGGCCCGAAGTCTTCGGCGGCGTTCACCTGTGGTCCGGCGAAGCCATGGAGGATTCCCGCGTCATGGCGCTGACGGGAACGGTGGTTCGCGACCTGATCGAACGCATGCCGACCTTCGCGCTTTGTCTGATCGACGGCTTGGTCGCCAAAGGGAAATGCTATTCGCAGCTGGTGCAAATGCTGGGGACGCGCTCGGTCTCGCAGCGCCTGGCCCAGTTGCTGAAGATCCTGGGTCAGGTCCATGGCCGCGAAGAAGACGGCGGCGTATTGATCGACCGCCGCGTAACCCATGACCAGTTGGCGGACATCGTCGGCTCGACCCGGCAGTGGGTCACGACCACCCTGGACCGCTGGCAGAAAGACGAAATCATCGTCATACGGGGGCGGATGATCGTGATCCTGGAATCCGACACCTTGGAAGATTTGGCCGAGTCCTGATCCGCAACCGCCGCGCCCCGGACCGCACCGCATAGCGGAACGGTTTGAATTCCTTGAATTTTCTTGCTTCCCCCGCTCGCCGATAGCGGGCTAGAAAGATTGCATCCCGCGCAAAGCGGCAATGGCGACACCGATCAACCGGGGCGCCGCAATCAAGAATTCGAGGAGCATCACATGAAGATCACCCGCATTCAGGCTGTCCCGCTGTCCTTTCGCGTGCCCGAGGGCCAGAACGTTACGTTGGGCATCGGCCGCGCCGTCAAACGCGATGCCGTGCTGGTCCGCGTCGAAACCGACGAAGGCATCGTCGGCTGGGGCGAAGCCCACCATGGCCGTGCGCCGGGGGCCGTCGCCCGCCTGATCGACAGCACCATCGCCGAATTGGCAACCGGCATGGACGCCTTGGACACGGTCGGCGTGGGCCAGAAAATCTACCGCATGCAGTTGGCCAGCCACGGCATGGGCTATGGCGCGGTGATGGCGCTAAGCGGCCTGGACATGGCGCTGTGGGACATTCGCGGAAAAGCCCTGAACATGCCGCTTTATCGGTTGTTGGGCGGCGGGCCGCGCGCGGCCAAGGCCTATGCCGGGGGAATTTCCCTGGGCTATCAGGATCCGTCGGCGCTGGCCGAGGAAGCCCAGAGCTACGTCGATGAAGGCTATCGCGCGGTCAAGCTGCGGGTCGGCGACACGCCCGCCAACGACATCGCCCGCGTCCGCGCCGTGCGGGCGAAGCTGGGCGACGCGATCGAGATCATGGTCGATGCCAATACCGGCTATACCCTGGATGACGCCCGCCGCGTCATGCCTGCGTTCGAGGAATGCGGCGTGGGTTGGTTGGAAGAACCCTTCCCCGCCCATGACTATCGCGATTACAAAACCGCCGCCGGGTTCGCCCGCGTTCCGCTGGCCGCCGGGGAAAACCACTTCACCCGGTTCGAGTTCACCCGCCTGATCGAAGACAACGCCGTGCGCTTCGCCCAACCGGACGTATCAAAGACTGGCGGCGTGACCGAAATCATGCGCATCGCCGCGATGTGTTCCGCCTGGAAGATCAGCGTCAACCCGCACACCCTGTTGACCGGCCTGAACATGGCGGCCTGCATCCATGTGCTGGCGGCGGTCGACAACCCCGGATACTTCGAAGGCGACGTTGCCCAGCACAACCCGTTCCGCGACCACCTGGGCGGCAAGCCATATGAATTGAACGCCGACGGCCGTGTCGCGCCGTTGGAAGGCCCCGGCATCGGGATCGATGTGGACGAAAAATTCATCGCCGCCCATCCGTTGATCGACGGGCCCTGCTACGTCTAACCGGACACTTTCGCCCGTTCGGCCCCCTCGGTCGGTCGCCCGTCAGGCGACCGGCTGCGGCGGGGTAATGCCCAAATCCTGCCCCGCGCCGGAAATCGCGGCCCAGGCATCGGCGGACAGGGGAATGCCGTTCGCGGTGCGCTGCGCGCGCATGCGGGATTCCGGCTCGCCGGGCACCAGGACCTCGCCGCCCTCGACGGTCGGCTTGGCGCTTTTGACGTAGTCGACATAACGGCGCAGTTCCTGGGCATAGTCGTCTTCCGCGCCAAAGCGGTCGCGGCACATGTAGATCGACAGCATGCCGTTATAAATCCGATCATACCCCGGCCCGGTCGCACCCGACCCGGTCAAGGCGCCGGCCAGCAATTCGCACATCATCGCCAGGCCCGAGCCCTTATGCCCGCCCATGGTCACCAGGGCACCTTCGCCGTTGCGCGAATTGGGCTGCGCCGTCGGATCGATTTTTCCGTACAGCAGGGAGGGGTCGTTGCTCATCTTGCCGTCGGGGCCGACGAGGCTTCCTTCCGGCAGAGGCTTGCCGCCCTTGGAGGCGACCAGGACCTTGCCTTCGGCGACAAGAGAGGTCGCGAAATCGAGAATAACCGGAGCCCCACCCGCGCCCGGCACGCCGATCGCTACCGGCGCGGTCGAGAACCGTCGCTCGGACCCGCCGAAGGGCGCGACCAGGACACTGCCCGCGACGTTGACGAAATGGACGGAGACGATATTTTCCGCCGCCGCGCGCTCGGCGAAGGCACCGATGCGGCCCAAGTGCCCGGCATGGCGCAGGGCCACGACCGATACGCCCAATTCCTTCGCCCGGTCCATCCCACGGCAGACGGCTTGCGGGCCGACGGTCTGACCAAAGCCGAAGCCTCCGTCCAGGATCATCAGCGCCCCAGCGTCTGTCACGACCTCGACCTCGCGGTCGGCGAACAGGTTTCCGGCCTTCAGCCAGCCCAGATAACGGGGGGTGCGGATCACGCCGTGGCTGTCATGGCCGGACAGGTTCGCCTCGACCAGATTTTCCGCGATGCGCCGGCCCTCGGCCTGCGAGCATCCTGCTGCGTGAAAGGTATCGGCCAGGAAGTTCGTCAGGTCTGCGGCGTCGATGACGGCCGGGGCGGGCGTGGTCACAAGATTTCTCCGTTAACGACATAGGATGGGTCGAGGGTGCCGTCCAAGGCGGCGAACACGTTGCGTACCGCCGTTTCCGACACCCGCCGCCCGGTTTCGACCGTCAGGGCCGAGTTGTGCGGCGTGAACAGAACGTTGTCCAAGGTCAGCAAGGGGCAATCCGGCTTGGGCGGCTCGTCCTTGGTGACGTCCAACCCGGCCCCGGCCAAATGACCCGAGGTCAGGGCGGTATAAAGCGCATCTTCGTCGATCAACGAACCGCGCGCGGTGTTGATGACATAAGATCCCAGCTTCATCGCCGCGAACTCCGCCGCACCCAGGATCGCCGCCTTATCGGCCCGCGCCGGCAGGTGCAGGCTGACGAAGTCCGCCCGATCCAGGGCATCGTGGAAATCGGCGACGTATTCGTAGCCCAGGCGTTCGGCCTCGCGCTTCGTATTCTCACGCCCGGCGGCGATGATGTTCATGCCGAACGCGGCGCAGCGGCGCGCCGTCTCGCCGCCGATCCCGCCCAGGCCGACGATCAACACCGTCTTGTCCAGAATTTCATGACCCAGAAGCTTGAACCGCTCGCCATAGCGTTCGGTTCGGGTGTAGCGGTCCATCAGGGCGATGGTGCGGCTGACCCCAAGCATCAGCATCACGGAGTGCTCCGCCACCGACGCCGCCAGGGCATCGCCGACCAGCGTCAGCGGAATACCCCGCTGCGTCAACGTCGCGACATCGATGTGGTCATACCCCACACCCATGCGCGACACGACTTTCAGATTGGGGGCCTGTGCGATCAAATCCCCGGTCAACGGGGTCAGGCGCAGCAAGACGGCATCGGCCTCGGCCACGGCGGCGGCGAAAACCTCCGCCGTGGGTTTTTCCTCGACCCGTACGTCGAGGTCCGGGCGCTCGGCCAGGACCTCGAACCCACGCGGATGCATGGGGCCTTCGACGAATACCTTGGTCACGTCGATTGGCCGTCAGGCAACGTCGTCGGGATCAAGCGGATCCCGCGTGACTTCCTCGCCCGGACGATACAGGAACAGCACCGCCGCAACGGCGAAGACCGCCACGCCCATCACCGCAAACTGGAACGGCACGAAATCACGCACGTGTTCCTGCCGCATGCCGAGCAAAGCCATCACGGCCACGATCAACGCGAACAGAACCCAGTACACGGGACGCCCGATAAACAGTTTCGACTTTTTCATCACGCGGCCTCCGGAACCATGCGTTTACGCGCTGTCGCCAGCAGAACAATCCCCACACCACCGACCAGCGGCAGCACGAAACCGGGAATGCCGGGAACGACTTCATCCAACGGCGGGAACAGAGCCAGCACCGAAAGGACCAGGAAGATCAGACGCATCAAGACGCTGATCGGCCCCTTCAACCAACCTTCCAACACCACGGAGAAGCCCCACATGCTGATAAAGGCCAGAATGGCGGACAGGCAGGTCAGCCAGATCGGACCTTCGAACAAGAGCGAGGGGTTGTAGACGAAGGCGAACGGAACGAGATACTTCGCGATCCCGATCCGCGCCGATTCCACGGCGGTCGCCATTGGCTTCGATCCCGCGATCGCCGCCCCTGCGAATGCCGCCAGGGCGACCGGCGGGGTGATGGTCGACACGACACCATAGTAGAAGGCGAACATGTGAGCCGCCATCGGCTCGACCTTCAGATGCACCAAGGACGGAACGATCAGCGCCGCCACGGTGATGTAGACCGCGGTCGTGGTCATGCCCATGCCCAGGATGATCGCGGCGATACCGGTCAGGGTCAGCAGGATCAGCAGGTTGCCGTCGGCGATGTTGATGACCTGGTTGGTGAACTTCAGGCCCAGGCCGGACACGAAGATCGACCCGATGATGATACCGGCGCAACCGCAGGCAACCGTCACCGGCATGGCCGAACGCACACCCGATTCCAGCGCCGCCAACAAGTCGACGGGGCTCATCCGGGTCAGCGGGTCACGGAAGCTGAGCGCGATCAAGGTCACGATGGCCCAGAACGCCGACATCATCGGCGAATAGCCATAAGCCAGCAGCCCGACCAGCACGGCCAGGGTCAGCAACTGATGCCAACCATGCTTCAGAACGGCCATGGCCCGCGGCAGGGTGTGCTTGTCCAGGCGCTTGATGCCGTCCTTATCGGCTTCGATATCGACCATGAAATAGATGGTCGCGAAATACAGCAGCGTCGGGATGATCGCGGCGGTGATCACCGCGAAGTAGCTGACATGCATGAATTCGGCGATCAGGAACGCGGCTGCGCCCATGATCGGCGGCGTGATCTGGCCACCAGACGAGGCGCAGGCCTCGACCGCCGCCGCGAATTTCGGCTTGTAGCCTAGCTTGCGCATCAGCGGGATGGTGAACGAGCCGGTCGTCACGACGTTGGCCACGGCCGAACCGGACACGGTGCCCAGGAAGGCGGAGGCCACGACCGAAGCCTTGGCCGGGCCGCCCCGGCGATGGCCGGTCAACGCGATGGCCAGGTCGATGAACATCTTGCCCGCACCGGTGCGGATCAGGATCGAGCCGAAAATGATGAACAGAACGATGAAGGTCGCGGCCACCGAAATCGGGATGCCGAACACACCTTCGGACCGCAGGAACACGACGTCGATGTACTTGGTGAACGACGTCGGCGGCCCATAAAGGAATCCGAAGAAGTGGTGCGCGTAAAGCGAATGCACCACGAAGAAGGCCGTCACGATGACCATCGGCAGGCCGACGGCGCGCCGCGTGGTTTCCATGACCAACAGGATCAACAGCGATCCCATCCACAGATCGGACTCGATCAGTTCGCCTTCACGCTGAGAGAAGGCGTCCAAATCCCAAAGAGTATAAACCTGGACGGCGACAATCGCGCCGATCAACAGAAGGTCCACCCCGAACATGCCCCATTGCTTGGGGTTCTCCGGATGGTTCTTCCAACTGTCGCGCCCCAGCGGGTACAGCATGATGGCGAGCACCATCATCCCCGTCAGGTGGGTGGAACGGAACGCCCGCGATTGCGGCGTGCCGAACACGGCGACGTACAAATGGAACAGGGCCAATGAGATGGAAATGATCGCCACCACGATGGCGATCCATTTCACCACGTCATAGCCGCGGCGCATTAGCGCATGTTCAAGAACGGAATATTCCCGCACTTCATCGTAGTGCAGGGACTCAGCGGGATTTGTGCGTGTGTCGGTCATATCGGTGCGGATTTCAACCTGTGCCGTTGTGGTCAGGGATCCGGAACGCACGACAAGGCCCCAAGATGGGCGGACCAAAACCAGAGCGAGAACCGGCGCGACGAACGAATCCGCCGCGCCGGAGAGATCCCGTTACCTTGAAAAGGCCTTTAGTTGGCCTTAACGCCTTGTTCGTCGTAGTACTTCTTGGCGCCCGGGTGAACCGGCAGCGCCGCCCCGACGAGGGCGTTTTCAAGCTTCACAGAGTTCCAGACGCCCTTGACCTGAGCCAGGTCGGCGTGGTGGTCCCACAAAGCTTTGGTGATCTTGTAGGCGGTGTCGTCGGACACGTCCTTGTTGATCACCATAATGGTCACCGCGCCCAGGATCGGCACCGGCTTGTCGATGCTCTTGTAGTCGTCCTTGGTCATGGTGATTTTGATGTAGCCGGGGTTTTCCGACAGGATGCCGCTGAGGATCTTTTCATCAACCGGCAGGAAACGGATGCCCGGGTTGAATTCCAGATCCAGGAACGTCGCCTGCGGAACGCTGGTCACGGCCGTGTAGGCATCGATGTGACCGTCTTTCATCAGGGAGACGGAGTCGGAATAACCGACGTGGTGAACCGTGCCGCCATTTTTCTTAACGTCTTCAACGGTGAAGCCGTATTTTTCGAAAAGCATCTTAGCGGCGGCATAGCCGGTCCACTTCAGCTTACCGGGGCTGAGGTTCTTATCTTTCAGGTCCGCGTAGGACATGATGTTCGACTTGGCCGGAACAGCCGTCTGCAGGCCGGCCGGATACAGCGTGGCCAAGTGACGGACATTGGTGTTCGGCTTTTTGAAAACAGGCGGGTTGCCCTTGTAGCCGTCAAACGCGGTGTGACCATAGGTCCAACCGATTTCGGCTTCTTTCTTGTTGACGTCCAGCAGGTTGCCGACGCCGCCGCCCGGGCCGTTGGAAACGGACAGACCGCCGATCTTGTTGAAGATCTCGGCCATCTTGGCGCCCAGGGGATACCAACTGCCGCCGGACGGACCGGAGGCGATGCGGACGAATTCATCGGCCTTGGCTGCGACTTGGCCTGCGAGGACCAACGGCGCTGCCAGCAGCAGAGCCTTAACGATGTTCTTCATTAGGAATCCTCCCAATTAGATCAATTGACGTCTTCGGCCGGGTGTCTCCAAGGTAACGAGTTTTTATAAGGCGCAGGACAGCCGAAGAATGCACCGTGGGGGAATTGTTAGTGCCCCGAACTCCATTCGTCAAATCAAAGGACACTTTTTGATTTTTTCATTTTCCGCAGACAGTATGCGGATAAGCCATCAAGGCTGAAGACCAACAACGGAGACATCCATGACCACGACGACGCCTACCAACAATCCTGTCATCTCCCTGATCGGAGCGGGCACCATCGGCATGGCCTGGGCCGTGGTATTTTCCACGGCGGGCATGCGGGTGCGCCTTTACGACACCCAGCAGGAGGCGCTCGACGCGACCCTGGGTAAGGCACGGGCGCGAATGGAAGATTTGGCCCGCCACGACCTGATCGGAGAAGGCGGCGTCGATGGCGCGATGGCCCTGATCGAGCCGGTGACCGATTTGGAACAGGCCCTGGATGGCGCCTCCCTGGTTCAAGAAAGCGTGCCCGAATTCGTCGACCTGAAACGGGACCTGATGGCCCGCGTCGCCGAGATCGCCCCCGAAGACTGCGCCATCGCCAGTTCGACCTCGTTCATCGAGCCGTCGCGCATCTTCGACCATGTGAAAGGTCGCGAGCGCTGCATGGTGCTGCACCCCGGCAACCCGCCGTTCCTGATCCGCGTGGTCGAGGTCGTGCCCGCCCCCTTCACCTCGCCCGAAGCGGTCAAGCTCGGCGCGGGCCTGATGGCGGCGGCCGGGATGGCGCCGGTCTATGTGAATAAAGAGGTCGAAGGCTTTGTCCTGAACCGTTTGCAGGGTGCGCTGCTGCGCGAGGCCTATTGCCTGGTTCGCGACGGCGTGACCTCGGTCGAGGATATCGACCGTATCGTCCGCGATGGCCTGGGATTCCGCTGGTCACTGATCGGGCCGTTCGAAAGCGTCGATCTGGGCACGCGCGGCGGCATCGCCGGCCACGCCGAACGCATGGGCCCGTCGTACGAGCGCCAGGGGGCCGAACGCGGCCAACACGACCCCTGGACCCCGGACCTGGTCGAGAAAGTGGTGGCCGCGCGGCGCGCGATCCTGCCCTTGGACAAATGGGAAGAACGCGGCTCCTGGCGCGACGAGGGCCTGATGCAGTTGCTCCGCACCAAACGCGAGATCAATAAGAACACCTAACCGTCGCGGGGCGGCAGGCCCGCCCCCGCGATTGCCCCGGCGCGAGCCAGCGTTTCAATCTCGTCTTCTGAGAATCCGGCCCCGGCCAGCACGCGGCGTGTGCTGTCGCCGGGGTTTTCCGGTTGCGGCAAAGGACGCCGCGCCCAGGCGTCGGAGGTAAAGCCGAGTCCCGGAATCTTCACCGGTGCCGCTACCCCCGGCAAAGGCAGATCGTCCAGGCATCCCGAAGCCGCCGTCTGCGGGTGGTTGAGAATTTCACCCAGGTTCCGGACCTTGCCAGCGGGCACATTCGCCCGGGCCAGGATATCTTCCCATTCGGTCGCGGCCTTGGTTCGGAACACGCGTTCCAACGCCGCCGTAACCTGGGCCTTCTGTTCCTCGCCCAGGGCGTCCGGCGCGGTATCGCCCGCCATCCCCGCCAATTCGTCCAGGCCCAATGCCGCGACCATGCGCGCCGCCTGCGCCGCCGTATTGGCGGTCACCACGATATGACCGTCCGCCGTGTCGAATCGACCGGCGAAGGGGCTGCCGGAAAACGGCAGGTTGCCTTGCAGGCCCCGTTCGCGGCCATCGGTCTGCTGATCGATTGCGAACACCCCCATCATCGACAGGACCGAGGACAACATCGGGACCACCAAATGCTGTCCCTTTCCGGTCTGGCGAAGTTGGTGCAGGGCGCCGGATACGGCCAGCGCCGCCGTCAGGCCGGCGATGTAATCGGTGATCGGCAGGCCGACCCGCTGCGGCCCCGATTCCGGCGTGCCGGTCATGCTCATCAAACCGGACATGCCCTGAACGATATGATCGTAGGCGGGCGCACCGGAGAGCGGCCCCTCGGGCCCGTAGCCGGTTAGCGAGCAATAAATAACGTCCGGCTTGACCGCCCGAACGTCGTCGTAGCCGCATCCCAGACGGTCCATCACGCCGGGGCGGTAGTTTTCCATGACCACGTCGCTTTGCGCGGCCAACTTCAGGAAGGCCTCGCGCCCGCCCGGTGCTTTCAGGTCCATGAGGATGCAGGCCTTGCCCGCGTTCTGCGCCGTGAACGAACCACCCATCCCGGCGGCACGCAACTCGGGCGAGCCGCCGTGACGGCGGACGAAGTCGTCGCCGCCGATGCGTTCGACCCGCACCGCATCGGCCCCCATCAGGCAAAGTTGATAGGTCGCATATGGACCGGCCAGGACGTGGCTGGCATCCAGAATGCGTACCCCGTCGAGCGGAAGGTTCGTCATGGTCAGTCGGCTCCGGCGATCCAGACGACAGGTCCACCGGCACCGGCCAGAGCGTCATGCCCCGCCGCCGTGCGGTCGCCCGTCGCAAGATCGATCAGAGTCCCGGCACCGGCCCCTTCGCCAACCGTGCCGCCACCGGCGGATAGTATCCAGGCACCCCTTCCCGCCTGGGCCAAGGCCCCCGTCAAATGGCGCAGCACATGGAACGCCCGGCGTGGGTTGTACAAACGATCGACCACGCCCTGACGCGGGAAGTAGCCCCGGTCCACATCGGCGAAGGTATCGCAGAACACATGCAACTCGCCGTTGGCCTGCGCCGTGGCCAGGGCCTGGGCAGCACGGCCCGCGACCCAGCCCTCATCGGACTGTTGGTCGCCGGGACTGCCGACGGACATGCGGATATGCAGGGACGCCTTCAGGCCATGGCTCTTGACGGCAGCCAAGGCATCGGCACCGGCCTGCGCCGGCAGGGTTTCCCCGGCGACACGGAAGACCAGCCCGGCAATCCCGTCGATCGCCGCCGCCTGGGCGATCTGATCGCCTTCGTCCGGGGTGAAGCCGTGATTGATCATGTGATAATAGCGCTCGCCGCCTCGTTCCATTTCGTCCTTGGACCGCAGCTTCGACAGATACAGCGCCGCCCCTGCGGCCTCGGCCGCCGGACGGGCCGCCGCGGCGACGGCGGGCAGGTCCGACAGGTTCTGCGCGATCTCCCAGGCATCGATCAGCCCTTTGGCCCCCTGTACCGCCGCGATCACGTCGGGGCCCGGCGCGTCAAAGGTGAACAGGGTGAACAGAAATCCCAGTTCCGACAGTTCGGTCAGGCGCGCCCGATGGGCGGGGTCCAATAGGTCCCGCGCCGGAATGCGCAGCCGCCGCACGCCCATTTCCATTAACGCCATCAGGGCATAGTCGTTGCGGGTCCGCTTGCGGTCGAATTCATCCAGGCCACCCGACGGCGGAATTTCGATCACTTCCAACCAGTTCTGGCGCATGTCGAAGCCGAACCGGGTGACCGGGCTGTTCATCGGATGGACCGCCGACACCTTGTCCGCCGCCGGGGCGACGGCGGCGCCGGGTTCGACCGTCTGGCCATAGGTCCGCACGATCTCGCACAGGTGGCCGTGTTCGTGCACATGGACGATGAAGTAGCCCAGCTTGTTCCAATCGTTGCGGCCGTATTCGAATTCCGGCGGCGGCGCGGTGCGATACATCTCGGAGTAGTCCTGACGGACGAAGGCCGTGGACGGCAGCAGCCAGCATTGGGTCGGGCCGTGGCGGTGATACCAGAAGTTATGAACATGCCCGGCGAACATCGCTTCGACCTTATGCTTTTCCATCAGGCCGAGCAGCCACGACCGGCCCGGTTCACCGATATTGTCGTAGTGCTCGTTCTCGTCGCGGTAGGTCAGATAGGGCGGATAATGGGTGTTGAGGAACACGCGCTCTCCCGCCGCTTCGGCGGCGGCCAGTTCCTGTTCCAGCCAGGCTTTCTGTTCGGCTTCCGCATCCAGGCCCGAATTGACGATCTGGGCATCGATCAGGATGAAGCGCAGGCCCTTGTGCTCAAACGACTGATAGTGCGGGCCGAAATGCTGATCCCAGAGGTCCAGGAACTCGGGCCGGACCATGCCCGCCGGGCACCAATCGACGGGCTTGTCGCCGACGTCGTGGTTGCCGGGAATAACGTAGAGCTTATGACGCAGGTCCTTGACCTGGTCTTTGAACCGCGCCGCGGCCTCTTCATATAGATGCGGGATATGCGGTACCGGATGAAGCAAGTCGCCCAGATGCAGGACGAAATCGACGTCGCGCGTGTTCAGGTCGCGGACCACGTGACGCATTCGCGCATTGGCCAGCTTGTTGACCTCGAACGGCGAATTGCACTCGGCCTCGCCTTGGTTCAGATGGGTGTCGGTGATGACCGCATAGGTAAAAAGATGGCGACCCGCTTGCGTCGTCATGGGCTCCTGGCTCCTCCGCTTTCTCCAGAATATCTGGATGTTCTTATAAAGATGATCATGGCGGCGGAAAATTGCCGCGCACAGGGCCAATTGAACGGCACGCATGGGCCGAGAGGCCGGATAGGGATCAGGCGCTGCGGCGCTTGGCGGCTTGAACGGCCACCTCGAACCGGTCGAGGAACCGGGACCGGTCGGCTTTGGAGAACGGGCGAGGGCCGCCGGTAACGGCACCGGTTTCGCGCAGGGTCTGCATCAATTCCCGATTGGCCAGCGCCATGCCGATTCCGGCCTCGGTGAATTCGTCGCCGTTGGGTTTAAGCGCCGCCGCCCCTTTTTCCAGACAACGGGCCGCCAGCGGAATGTCATTGGTGACGCAGATATCGGCGGCGGCGATATGTTCGGCGATCCAGTCATCGGCTGCGTCCGCCCCCTGGGCGACGATCACGACCTCGACCATCGGGTCGCGCTGCGGGCGGATGCCGCCGTCCGACACCATCCGGGTTTTCAGGCCATGGCGGGCGGCGACGCGGAGAACTTCGTCCTTCACCGGGCAGGCATCGGCATCGACATAAATTTCGGTCATGTGCGGGAAATCCAAAGCATGGCGCATCCTAGGCCAGCGCGCTGGCGATGAAAATGCCCGGACGATCTATTCGCGGCGTCTTGGCCTATGACGCCTTATGTTTGCCATCAATTCTCTGCTATCGTCCGGCCATGATCGACGCCCTGCATCCGTTCCTTCGTTTCGCCCCCGCGACCCTGGCGGCAGCCCTTGCCTTGGCCGCACCGGAAGGTGCGCGCGCCGCCGATGCGGCGAAACCGGCGGAAACCGAGGCGGATGCCAACGAACGCCCCGGCACCTTCGTGCTACAGGTCGAAAACGATCTGTTCGGCGGCGGCACCGATCAGTACTACACCCAAGGCATCCAGATGACCTTCGTGCCCAAGGACAAATGGGAACCGAAGTGGTTCAAGGACCTGATGGGCATGGTCCCCGGCGTCGATATGGACGGCGAATCGACCTATGTGGTGGCGCTGGGCCAACAGATGTTCACGCCCGAGGACACCACCCTGACGGACCCGGATCGAACCGACCGGCCCTATGCCGGATGGTTGTTCGGCACCGTCGGCGCGATCATCGAGAAACCCGACGACAACATCCTTCGCAACGTGTCGTTGGATATCGGTATCGTCGGCCCGGCGTCCCTGGCCGGATACACCCAGCGCCGCTGGCACAGCCTGATCAACGTCGGCCTGCCGCGCGGCTGGGGCAAGCAGTTGCATAACGAGCCGGGCATCGTTCTGTCCTATCAGGCGCGCCGCCGGTTCGAGATCATCGAGGCCGGAAATTTCATCGAAATGGATTTCATGCCGACCATCGGCGCCGCCGTCGGCAACGTCCTGACCCAGGGCACGGTCGGGGCCTCGGTTCGGTTCGGCCAGAACCTGGACCTGACCTACGGCCCCGCGTTCATCCGCCCGTCCCTTCCCGCCGCCGCGATCGTCAAACGGCGGGGCGAGTTCGGCTGGAACCTGTTCGCCAGCGTCGAGGGCCGGGCCGTCGCCCGCAACATCTTCCTCGACGGAAATACCTTCGGCGATAGCCGCAGCGTCGATAAGAACAATTTCGTCCTGGATTTTCAGGGCGGGGTCGAATTCGTCCTGGGTGTGACCCGCATAACATTTACGCAGATCTATCGGACCCGCGAGTTCGAGGGCCAGCGCGTACCCAGCCAATTCGGCTCGATCTCGATCTCCGCGATTTTCTAAGATTCCACACTGTTTACCTGAAGAACCGGGGCGTTTTCCCTCGGCCTTTCCGGCACATCGTGCGCATACCCGCGCATGACATGTCTAATTTTTGTGCGGCGCAACACGTCCTGAGCAAAAAACAGACATATTAAATCTCACTAATGAGAAAAAATTAGGAATATTTTACTTTTTCTTGCCCCTCGTACCGCATTGCGATACGTGTCGCGTAAAAAAACACATTGAAAATCATGTAGTTAATTCGAAGCCTCGGCGTGCCGCTGTAAATTGGCCCGCTTATTGCGACGCAGCACAACTTCAAGCCACCCGACGGGCTGCAGCGCCGTTTCCCACCTGGCGGGCTTGTTTCTTCTCCCCCGGCCGTAAAGGCCCATTACCCGCCCTCAAGCGCGGGAAAAAACCTGTGAGAAAAAGAGGCTTTAGATGAATACAAAACGTAAAACGAGGGTTCGTAACCTGCTGCGTAGCGCGGCAACCGCGGCGTTGGTCGCCGGCAGCATTTTCGCCGGCTCCGCAGGCGCTAACAGCGCCCATGCCGAAGACGTCAAGATTCTCGGCCTGTGGCCGATGAGCGGTCCGTTCGCCGACATGGGTCCGCTGCTGGACAAGGGCGCGCAGATCGCCCTGGAAGAAATCGATTACAAGATCAACGGTAAGAAGATCGTCTACATCACCCGCGACAGCGAAACCAAGGCCGGCGCCGCCGCCCGCCGCGCGCAGGAAGCGATCGATTCCGAAGGCGTGCAGTACATCGTCGGTCCGTGGTCGTCGGGCGTCGCCCTGGCCGTCAACGAAGTCGCCAAGAAGAACAAGGTGTTCTACTACTTCTCGGGCGGCACCGAAGACATCGCCGGCAAGCGCTGCCACAAGTACGGCTTCCAATGGGCGGCCAATGCCTGGACCGCGATCAACGCCGACCTGAAGATCTTCAAGAAGGCCCATCCGAACGCCAAGAAGCTTTACCTGTTCATCACCGACTTCGCATTCGGCTGGAGCCTGCAGAAGTACGTCGAAAACTTGGCCCCGAAATACGGCCTGGAAATCGTCGGCGTGGACCGTCAGGCCCTCGGCACGCGTGAATATTCGTCGTTCATCACCAAGGCCATGGCCGCCAACCCGGATGCGATCTTCATGGTCAACTTCGGCCAGGACACCATCGCCGCCATCCGCCAGCTGAACAACTTCGGCTTCACCCCGAAGAAGCCGGTCGTCATGGCCTGGTCGGCGGGCGTCGAGGAACTGGTCCAGATGACGCCGGAAATGCGCTCCAACCTGATCGTCGGCACCAACTACTACTACTCGGTCGACAATCCGGAGAACAAAGCCTTCGTCGCCGCCTATAAGGCCAAGAACGACGGCGTGCCCCCGGGCTACGCGCCGGGCGCTGCCTACGGCATGATGAAGGTCGTCCTGAAAGCCATGAAGGATTCGGGCAAGACCGATCCGGCCAGCGTCGCCAAGGCGATGGAAGGCATGAACGGCAAGACCATCATCGGCGACTACCACGTCAACGATTGGAACCACCAGACCGTTCGTCCGTACTTCGTCCTGCAGACCAAGCCGGAATCGAAGATGAAGGACAAATACGACTTCGCCGACATCGTTGATGTCTCCGGCACCGAACAGCCGAAGAACATGAACGAGTGCAAAGACATGGGCGGGTTCTAATCCAACCAGCCGACTAGCAACGGCGCCGGCCGCGCTTTCCTTCCGCGCGGCCGGCGTCCCTTTCGTCTTCCTTTGCAAAGACCAACCGGCCCCCGGCCGGGTTGCGTTGTCGCGGACCTGTCATGACATTTCTAATCGCAAGTCAAATTCTCAACGGCCTCGCCACGGGAACGCTGTATTCCCTGATGGCGGTCGGCCTGACCCTGATCCTGGGGGCCTTGAACATTCCGAACTTCGCCCATGGCGTGCTGTTCGCGTTCGGCGCCTATTTCACCTATGCCATCACCGAGATGACCGGCTCGTTCTATCTGGCGATCCTGATCGCCCCGCTGCTGGTCTCGGCCATGGGCTTCGTGCTGGAAAGCCAAGGCATCCAGCGCCTGTATTCGGCCCATCACGATTATCAACTGCTGTTCCTGTTCGCGACGGCCCTGATCCTTCAAGAAGTGATCATCATCATCTGGGGGCCGGTCGGCTTCTCGGTGCAGCCGCCGGCCAGCCTGCAGGGCGCGGTCGACCTGGGCATCACGGTCTATCCCAAATACCGCCTGGCGGTTTTGGCCTTCGGCATCGTGATCATCATGGCCCTGTACTTCTTCCTGAACAAAACGAACCTGGGCGCGATCCTGCGCGCCGGGATCGAGAACCGGGAAATGGTCATGGTCCTGGGCGTCGACATCAACAAGGTCTTCCTGGCGACGTTCTGCCTGGGCACCTATCTGGCCGGTCTGGCCGGGGGCCTGGCGACGCCGATCATGGGGCTGACCCCGTCACTGGGGCTGGACATCCTGCCGCTTTGTTTCGTGGTCGTCGTGGTCGCGGGCCTGGGCAGCATCCCCGGCGCGATCCTGGCCGGGATCCTGATCGGCCTGTCCCAGGGCATCGCCACCATCTGGTGGCCCGAAGCCACCAACGTGGCCGTCTACGTCATGATGGGCCTGACCATCATCCTTCGCCCTCAAGGCCTGTTTGGAACACGATGATGCAGAACAAGACCCTTTTCCTCATCACCCTGGCCGGGGTCGTCATCGCCCCCATGGTCTTTCCCACGGTGACCGCGACCGACATGCTGATCTTCGGTCTGGTCGCCGTCTCCACCAACATCATGGTCGGCTATACCGGCATGCTGTCGTTCGGCCAAGCGTCGTTCTTCGGCATCGCGGCCTATGCCAGCGGCTTGGTCCTGAAGGCCGACATCTCGGTCTTCCTGGCCATTCCCGCCGGGGTCATCATGGGCAGTCTGGCCGCCGCCATGGTCGGGTACTTCTGCGTCAAGCGGACGGGCCTGTACTTCATCTGTCTGACCTTCGCGTTCAACCAGGCGTTCTTCTTCCTGGTCTACGTCTGGACCGACGTGACCGGCGGCGACGACGGCCTGCCCGGCATTCCGCGCCCCGATTTCGCGACCGACACGCTGTCGTTCTACATCTTCATCGCGGTGCTGTTCTTCATCTGCATGGCGGCCATGCTGGCGATCGTCAAATCGCCGCTTGGCCTGATCTTCCGGATGATCCGCGAGAACCCGGAACGGGCCGAGGCCGTTGGCTACAACGTCCGCTTCTACAAGTGGGTGTCGTTCATGATCGCCAGCGCCTTCACCAGCTTCGCGGGCACCTTGTTCCCGATGCTGTACGGCATCGTGCCGGTCGACCAGATCCACTGGCTCAAGTCGGGCGATTTCATCTTCATGCTGCTGTTCGGCGGTTCGGGCAACTTCTTCGGCCCGCTGATCGGGGCCGTCGCCTACATCTGGATGTCCGACACGTTCTCGGTGTTCTGGCCGCGCTGGCCGATCCTGATGGGCGCGATCTTCATGTTCGTCGTGCTGTTCATGCGCGGCGGCGTCGTCGAGATGATCGAGCGGACCTACCGCTATTTCCGGCAGAAGCGCGGTGACGCCAAGCCGGCGGAGACCACCACATGAGCATCATTCTGACCTGCATGGGCCTCGCCAAAACCTATGGCGAGGAACAGGTCGTGCGCGGCGTCGATCTCGACGTTCGCGCCGGCCATATCCACAGCGTCATCGGGCCCAACGGTGCGGGCAAGTCGACCTTCTTCAACCTGATATCGGGCCAGGTCACCAAGACCGCGGGCACCGTATTCTTCAAGGGCGAGGAAATCACCGACTACACCCCGCACATGCTGCCGCATATCGGCATGTCCCGGTGTTTTCAGCGGACCAACGTGTTCCCCGAACTGACGATCTACGAAAACGTCTGGGGGGCGATGTTCGCCTGCGCCAACGACGGGCCGATGGACTTTCTGCGCCGTCCGATCTTTTCGGGCGAGCTGAAGGACAAGGCCGAGGAAGTGGTCGAAAGCGTCGGCCTGAGCCACAAGCTCCACGACAAGGGAAAGACCCTGTCCCACGGCCAGTCCCGCATGCTGGAGGTCGCGGTGACCCTGGCGGCGCAGCCGGAACTGGTTCTGCTCGACGAGCCGACCCAGGGCCTGGCCCCGGAAGCCACCCACGAGATGACCGAGCTCATCAAGCGGCTGGCGGGGCAGTACACGATCCTTCTGATCGAACACAAGATGCACATCGTGATGGAAATCTCCGACGTCATCTCGGTGCTCAACCTGGGTCAGAAGATCGCCGAAGGCAAACCGGCCGACATCCAAAACAACCAAATGGTACAGGACGCCTACTTGGGGCGGTTGCGGGACGATAATGACTGACATCACGCTGAAACTGGAAAACCTGCACACCTACTACGGCCTGGTCCACATGCTGCGCGGTGTGTCCCTGGAACTGGCGAAGGGCGAGTTGGTCGGCATCCTGGGGCGCAACGGCGCCGGCAAGACCACGACCATCAAGACCATCATGGGCCTGGCCCCGCCCCGCGAGGGCAAGGTCATCCTGAACGGCGAGGACATCGCCGGGTTCCCGCCGCACCTCGCGGCGCAGCGGGGCCTGGCCTACGTCCCCGCCAGCCGGGGCATCTTCGCGACCCTGTCGGCCTATGAGAACCTGTCGATCTTCCAGAAGAAGAACGCGACCTGGACCGCCGAGCGGGTGTTCGACATGTTCCCCCGTCTGGCGGCGATGAAAAGCCGGGGCGGCACGCAGCTGTCCGGCGGGGAACAACAGATGCTGGCGATCGGCCGGACGCTGGTCACCGACCCGTCGGTGATCCTGCTGGACGAACCGTCCCAGGGCCTGGCGCCCAAGATCGTCGATCTGGTCGTCGAAATGCTGGAAACCCTGATGAAGGAAGGGATCAGCATCATCCTGGTCGAACAGAACCTGCAACTGGCCCTGGACGTGTCGCAACGCGTCTACATCCTGGACCATGGCGAGGTCGTGTTCCACGGCAAGGGCAGCGACCTGAAAGACGATCCGGAACTGACCGTGACCTACCTGGGCGTCAGCGCCTGACGCCCAGGCAGTTCCCACCACCAAGGAACAAGAAACCATGACTGCTTGCGTTCAAAACCCCGGATCCATCCGCGATCTGGCCACCGCCGTCGCATCGGGTGAAACGACGGCCTCATCCCTGGTCGAACGGTATCTGACCCGCATCGACGAGGTTCAACCTCTGGCCGCGCCCTGGCGCGAGGTCGATGGCGACCGCGCCCTGCAGGTCGCAGCCAAGCGCGACGCCCAGGCCAAACGTGGCGAGATCATGGGCCCGCTGCACGGCGTGCCCGTCGGTATCAAGGACATCATCGACGTCGCGGGCCTGCCGACCCGCTGCAACAGCAAGGCCCTGCAGGACCGCGCCCCCGCCGCCGCCGATGCCGAACTGGTCCTAGCGCTGAAAGCCGCGGGCGCGATCGTGCTGGGCAAGGTCCATACGACCGAGTTCGCGTTTTTCGATCCGTCGCCGGCCCGCAACCCGCATAACATCGAGCACACCCCCGGCGGGTCGAGCAGCGGCTCCGGCGCTGCCGTCGCATCGGGCACGGTGCCGATGGCCCTGGGCACGCAGACCATGGCCTCGGTCAACCGGCCCGCGTCCTATTGCGGGATCGCGGCGTTCAAGCCGAGCACCCGGTCGCTCAGCACCTTCGGGGCCAGCCCGCTCGCGCCATCCTACGACACCATCGGCTTTTACGGCTGGGACGTTGATTCCGCCGTCTACGCCTATGAGGCGGTGACGGCCCTGGGTCCGGTCGCGGCGGCTTCGGATAAGCCCCGTATCGTGTTCCTGGAAGACGACCTGCTGTCCGACGCCGACCCGGAAATGTCCGCCGCCGTGGCCGCCCGCCTGGCCGCGTTCGAAGCTGCCGGATACACGGTCGAGCGCAAGGCCCCGCCGATGCCGATCAGCCGTCTGGTCGAACTGCACAAAAGCACCATGTCGTTCGAAGCCGCGGGGGCCCTGGCCCATCTGGTGGATTATCCGGCGGGACAGATTGGGGAGCGCATCCTGGGCCTGATCGCCGAGGGGGCGAAAATTCCGGCCGAGACCTATCTGGCGCAGCGGGCCGAGATCAATGCCCTGCGCAAAGAGTTCTTCGCCGCCGCCCGCCCGACGGACCTGTTCTTCTGGCCCGCCGCACCGGGGGCGGCACCGCTCGCCAGCACCGGCACGGGCGAGCCGAAATACATCGCGCCCTGGACCCTGCTGGGCGGCCCGATCGTCAGCATGCCGCTTGGCCTTACGTCCGCGGAAATGCCGATCGGCGCGATCCTGTCCGGCGTTCCGGGCAGCGATCTGGCCACGGGTTCGGCCGCGCGGATGCTTGACCGCATCGCTGTTTGACCCCAACCTGTCTTGATCCTTGGGGTCTCGATCCCGGGGACGGTACTCCACACCCGTCCCCGGGATTTTCCCTCGCTAAATCGCGCCCGCTTTCCGCAGGGCTTCGATCTTCACCGCATCCAATCCCAGATCACCTTCGAACACGTCGGCGTTGTCGGCCCCTTTGTCGCGGCCGGTGAACAGCACCCGTCCGTCGGTCCGCGACAGGCGCGGCATGACGTTGTGCACCGTCAATTTCCCAAGGTCCGGATCGGGCACGGCGACCAGGGTTTCCCGTGCCCGGTAGTGCGGGTCGGCGAACAGGTCGGCGACGTCATAAACCGGCCCGGCGGCGACCTGAGCCGCGCGCAAAATCTCGATCGCTTCGTCGCGCGGATAGCGCTTCATCCAGGCCGAAATCAGATCGTCCAAGGCCTCGATATTCGCGACCCGGTCCGCGTTGGTTTGGAACCGGGGGTCGGCGGCTAACTCCGGCCCACCGATCACTTCCAGCAGCCGCATGGCGACCGGCTGGGCGCTGCCGGACAGGGCCACGTATTTTCCCTTGTCCTTACTTTCATAAGCACCCCGCGGCGCGGCGTCCGGCAGCTTGTTGCCGTGCCGTTGCCGGACCTCGCCCAATTGGTCGTATTCCAGGTAGACGCTTTCCAGCAGCCGCGACATGCTCTCGCAAATGCTGGCGTCCACGACCTGACCGCGTCGTTCGGGATCGTGGTCGCGGGCATGCAGGGCGACCATCACGCCATAGGCGCCGAACGCCCCGCAAACTCCGTCGGCCAACGCCAACTGCGGCAACAGGGGCGGCGTGTCCGGCGTGCCGGTGATCGAGGCGAAGCCGCTCATCGCTTCGGCCAGGGTGCCGAACCCGGGCAGGGACGAATATGGCCCCGTCTGCCCGAACCCCGTGGTCCGCAGCATCACCAGCCCCGGATTGACCTTGGCCAGCACGTCATAGCCGATGCCCCATTTCTCCAGGGTGCCGGGGCGGAAATTTTCGACCACCACGTCGGCCTGTTCGACCAGGCGCTTCAGCACGTCCTGTCCATCCGGGTGTTTCAGGTTCAGGGTGATCGCCCGCTTGTTCCGGCTGATCGTCTTCCAGTACAGCGAGATGCCGTCCTTCTTCATCCCGAAGGCGCGGATGTGGTCGCCGTTTTCCGGGTGTTCGACCTTGATCACATCGGCCCCGAAATCGGCCAGGAAGGTTGCCGCCAACGGCCCCGCCCCCATGGTCGCGATGTCCAGAACCTTGACCCCGGCCAGCGGCATGCCACTGCGGGACTTATCGGCGCGGGAATTGGTGCTCGTCGACTGATCAGTCATTGCCGTCTCCTTTGCCCGAAACCCGCCCGGCCCGCTGCAACACCCGCTCGGCCATCAGGGCGATATCGACCGCGACAAAATCTCCGTCGACCATGAACACCCCCCGGCCGGATCCTTTCGATGCCTCGAACGCGGCCAGGATCTTTTCGGCATGGGCGATCTCGTCGGCGCCCGGGGTAAACACGTCATTCACCGGATCGACCTGATTGGGGTGGAACACGACCTTGCCGGTAAAGCCGAGGGCGCGGGCGTCCAGGGCATCCTGACGGGCAAGGGCCCCGTCCTTGACGTCCTTGAAGTAGGCGACGTCGACCGCTTGCAGACCATTGGCCGCCGCCGCGACGGCAATGCGCGAACGGGGGAACAACAGGGTCTCGCGGGAAATCTCGATCCCCGTGCTGAGGCTATAGTCGCCGGAGCCGAAGAACAGCCCCGTCAGACCACCGACGGCGGCGATCTCCTCGACCCGCGTCAGACCCAAGGCGGTTTCGATGGTTGCGAACCGGGCCGCCTGGGCCAGCGTTCCGCCCAGGTCCAACAGGAACGAGATTGCCTGCGCAGCCTGATTGGCGCTTTCGACCTTGGGTAGATAAATGCCGTCCACCGGCAGACCGTCCAAAGCCCGCAGGTCATCGCGCCACAAATCGGTATCGACGCCGTTGATCCGGACCATCCGTTCGCGCGGACCGTAGTCAACCGTCGTCAGGGCCTCGCGGATGCCGTCGCGGGCAGCCTGTTTGTGGGTCGGGGGCACGCCGTCTTCCATATCGAAGATCACGGCATCGACGGCCAAGGTAGCGGCCTTGGCGGTTTTTCGGGGTTCGTGGCCGGGCAGCAACAGGAACGTTCTGCGCGGGCCACCGGCATTCGCGGCAGGGGCCATGGTTTCCTCCGTGGGGTTTGGCGTCTTATCGCGACGCCTTTGCCCCCTGCTATCAGGCCCCGGCGAGCGCGAATAACAGTAAGGCCCGATGGGGTTACATGATTTCCTTATGGTATAAGCCGCCGATCCGCCGGATACTCATGGCCATGGAAACCCGCCGTCTGGAATATTTCGTGCGCATCGTCGATGCCGGGAGCATTTCCCGCGCCGCCCAGGACCTGGGCCTGGCGCAACCGGCGTTGAGCCAGCAACTCGCGATCCTGGAACACGACATGCAGGTGCGCCTGCTGCATCGCTCGCGCCAGGGCGTGGCTCCGACCGCCGCCGGTCGGCAGTTCTATCGTCAGGCGCGGGTCATCATCCGTCAGGTCGAGGATGCCCGCAGCCTGGTCCGCGCCGCCGACGAAAGCCTGGCGGGCGCCGTTTCGATCGGCTTTCCCAACAGCGCGGCCTCGGTCCTGTGCCTGCCGCTGATCCGCCAAATCGCCGCCGAACATCCGCAGATCGAAGTTCGGATCACGGAGAGCTATAGCGCCCTGTTGACCAGGATGACGCAAAAGGGGGAATTGGACCTGTCGGTTCTGTATCAGGACAGCCCGCCCCCCGGCATGGACGCCGAGCCGCTATGGGTCGAGGACCTGTTGCTGGTCTCGCCACCCGGCCCGGGGCAGAAAGCACAAGTTCCGCTGGCGACCGTGGCCGAGGTCCCGATGATGGTTCCGGGCAAGGCCAACAGTGCCCGGATCATCCTGGATAAATGCCTGGAAGAACGAGGGATTATCGCGACCCCGGCGATGCAGGCGGATTCCCTGGTGACGTTGAAGAAAGCCGTGCAACAAGGCCTGGGCCATACCATCCTTCCCTGGCCCGCCGTCGCCGACGAGGTCAAGGCGGGCCTGCTGCACGTTGCGGCCTTTGCCGATGCGCGGCTTAGCCGTACGGTGGCGCTCTGCGTTCCCGATGCGGTCCCGCCGACGCCCGCCCGCGCCAAGGTCGCCGAGATCATTCGCGCCGCCGCCGCCGAAGCCCTGGCCCAGGGCGAAAACGTCGGCATGCACCCACCCCCCGACCAAGGGGTCTAGGAGAAACCATGTTCCTGAGCGTGTTCGATATCTTCAAGATCGGAATCGGCCCGTCGTCCAGCCATACGGTCGGACCTATGTTGGCCGCGAACCGCTTCGTCCGTCGGATGGAACGGCAGGGCACGTTGGCCAACGTGGTGCGCATGCGGGCCACGCTTTATGGCTCCCTCGCGTTCACCGGCAAGGGACACGCCACGGACCGGGCGATCATCCTGGGCCTGTTGGGCGAAACGCCGGATGCCGTCGACCCGGACGCGGTCGACGGCATGATCGCGGGCATCGCCGCGCGCAAGCGCCTGCAACTGGGCGGCGGGCCCGAGATCGCTTTCGACCCCGAGCACGATATCGTTTTTGATTATGGCCCCGCCCTGCCCGGCCATGCCAACGGGATGATCATGGCGTCTTGGCTGGACGGTAGCGACCTGGATGGTCCGCCCGACAAGGAACGGGCTTACTATTCCATCGGCGGCGGCTTCATCGCCACCGACGACGAATTCGCCGCCGCCACCGAGACCGCCGACATCGCGGGATCGGAGCCGGAACGCGTGCCCTACCCCTTCGCCACGGCGGCGGAGATGCTGGAAATGGGCGCGGCGTCAAACCTGTCCGTGGCCCAGATGAAGCGGGCCAACGAGCTCACCCATATGGATGAAGCGACGTTGAGCGCCGGGCTGGACCGCATCTGGGACGCCATGGACGGCTGCATCGCGCGCGGCGTGACCCAGGGCGGGATCCTGCCGGGCGGGTTGAACGTCAAACGCCGGGCCAAGCAGATCTGGGATTCCCTGCAAGCCGACAAGGCGCGGAATTTTCGCCTGGAACATACCGTCATGGATTGGATCAGTGTCTACGCCCTGGCCGTGAACGAGGAAAACGCCGGGGGCGGGCGGGTCGTCACCGCGCCGACCAACGGGGCCGCCGGGATCGTGCCCGCCGTCGGCCGCTACTATCTGGATTTCTATCCCGAGGCCGACCGCGCCGGAATTCACGACTACCTGCTGACCGCCGCCGGGATCGGCGGGATCATCAAGGCCAATGCCTCGATCTCGGGCGCCGAGGTCGGCTGCCAGGGCGAGGTCGGCTCGGCCAGCGCCATGGCGGCGGCAGGGTTGGCGGCGGTCCTGGGCGGCACCAATGCGCAGATCGAAAACGCCGCCGAGATCGCCATGGAACACCATCTGGGCATGACCTGCGACCCGGTCGGCGGGCTGGTTCAGGTGCCCTGCATCGAACGCAACGCCATGGGCGCGGTCAAGGCGATCAACGCTGCATCCCTGGCGCTGAAGGGAGACGGCACCCATTTCGTGCCGCTCGACAATTGCATCGAAACCATGCGCCAGACCGGGCAGGACATGCACAGCAAGTACAAGGAAACGTCCGAAGGCGGCCTGGCCGTGAACCTGACCGCCTGTTGATCGGCCCGATCAATAGGCCAGCTTGACCAACAACAAACTTCCCCCGGCGATGAACAGCCAGGCCCCGGCCCCCAGCAACAAGGGGCGCAGGCCCTTGGCCCGCAGCTTGCCGATATCCGTTTCCAACCCCATGGCGGCCAGGGACAGCGACAACAGGAAGGTCGTCACCTGAATGATCCAGGCCTTGGGTTCCGCCGGCACAGTGATGACGCTGTTGATCAGAACCAGGGCGATGAAACCGAGCACGAAATACGGCACCGGAGCCTTGGCCTTAACCCCCGACCGACCGGCCCCGCGCCGCGCCGCGACCACGCCCAAAAGGATGATCATCGGGGCCAGCATGGCGACGCGGGTCAGCTTGGCGATGGTGCCGTAGTCGCCGGCTTCGCCCCCGCCCTGATAGGCGGCGGCGACGACCTGGGCGACCTCGTGTACCGAAGCACCGGTCCACAGGCCGTAAGCGCGCGGCCCCAGGTCCAACAGATCGGGCAGGACCGGATAGAGGAACATGGCAAGGGAGCCGAACACGGTAACGCAGGCCACCGCACAGGCGACGTCTTCGTCATGGGCCTGGGTCACGGTGTTGGTTGCGATCACGGCGGAGGCCCCGCAGATCGAGGTCCCGGCGGCGATCAGTTCGGTCAACTTGCGTTCGACCCCGATCACCCGGCCCAGCCATTTGGTGAACAGGAAAGTCGCGATCAGGGTTACGCCGATCACCACCACGCCATTGAAGCCGACCTCCATGATCTGCTGGGTCGTCAGTTGCAAGCCCAACAGGATGATCGCGAAGCGCAGGATGCGTTTCAGGGTAAATTTCACCCCGGCATGGGCGCGGGCGGGTGTGCCGATCAGGTTGCGAAAAAGAATGCCGATCAGGATCGCCAGGATCATCGGGCTGAAAATCTCCAACCCCGGATAGCGCCGCAGGGAAAAGGCCAGGGCCGCGATCCCCGCCGCCAGCAGGACGCCAGGGGCGACAGCGGCGACATGCCCGAAGGGACCGGGATGTGAATCGGAACCGGGTGCGGGATGCGAAACGGCGGCTTGGGCGGACATGGCGGGCTCCTGCGGGCGAGAGAGATGGGAACCCGCGGAAAATCGGCCCAGCCGATCAATTATTCCAACATATTATATAGCTTGAAATAATCTTATTTACAGATCGATTAGGAGGCCGAGGGCGTGAGCATCGCCATGAAGGCCTGCCCCGCGCGGCTGCGGTAGCGATCACGGTGGCGCAGGGCGTTGTATTCCCGCTCGGGCAGGGTGAAATCGACTTTGTGCAGCAAGCCTGTCTCCAGGTCCGAGGCCGCGACCGAGGCCGACAGGGCCGTTGCCCCCAATCCGGCCTCGACCGCCGCGCGCACGGCTTCGTTCGACGGCAGTTCCAGCCGCACGTCGAGGGACCGGGGATCAACGCCCCGCACCGCCAGCGCCGTTTCGAACACCGACCGGGTGCCCGACCCGGATTCCCGCAACACCCATTCCCCCTTGGCCAAGTCGGCGGGCGTCAGGTCGCCCCGCCCGACCCAGGGATGGTCCGGCCCGACCAGGACGATCATTTGATCGCGGGCAACGCGGGCAATCTCCAGATGGTCGTTATGAACCGCGCCCTCGACGAAACCGATCTCGGCGGCCCCTTCCTCGATCGCCTCGGCGACCTGGGTGGTATTGCCGATGCCCAAGGTGATCTCGATCCCCGGATGGGCGCGGCGGAAGGCGACCAGATGACGGGGCAGCCAATAGCTGGCGATGGTCTGGCTGGCTTGCACCACCAGGGTGCCGCGCTCCAAGTTGCCGAATTCGCGCAAGGTGGTTTCCGCCGCGTCGGCCCGCGCCAGAACCGCCCGCGCCTCGGCCAGGAACACCCGGCCCGCCTCGGTCAGCTCGATCCGCCGCCCGACCCGGTCGAACAGGCGGGTTTCGTGGCGGGCCTCCAGCTGGGCGATGGCATTGCTGGCCGCCGACTGCGCGATATGCAGGCTTTCCGCCGCCCGCGTGACATGCTGGCGTTCGGCGACGGCAACGAAGATGCGAAGTTGTTCGAGAGTCATGCCCGACCAGTCCTTAATCAAGAAACCGGATTATAGGCCAAACATCGATATTGAATACCGATGGAACGGCGGCGACTAGAAATGCGCCAGATAACCGCCGTCGACGGCCAGGACCTGTCCGGTCACATAGGCCGCCGCGTCAGACACCAGGAAGCGCGCCGCCCCGGCAATCTCCGGCGGTTGCCCCCAACGGCCCAGCGAGGTCCGCCGCCCCAGCCATTCGGCAATCTCCGGATCGTCGACCATGGGGCGATTGACCTCGGTCGCGAAATATCCGGGTGCGATGGCGTTGACGGTGATGCCGTCCGGCCCCAATTCGGCGGCCAGGGCGCGGACCAGGCCGGTCAACCCGCCCTTCGATGCCGTATAGGCGGAATCGTTGGCGCGGGCGATATGCCCGGCGATGGAGGTCACATGAACGATCCGCCCCCGTCCCTTGGCCCGCATCTGCCTGGCCGCGGCCTGCGACAGGGTAAAGGCGGAAATCAGATTGACCTCGACCATGCGGCGCAGGGCCTGAGCGTCCAGATCGTCCATCGTCCGCCGATCACGCAGGCCAACTGAATTGACCAGAATATCCAGCCCGCCGCGCCCATCGTCGTCCAGATCGTCGATGGCGGCCTGGGCTGCGGCCTCGTCCGTCACGTCGAACGGCAGGGGCCGGGCCCGCCCGCCCGCCTGGGTAATGACGTCGCAGGCATCGTCCAAAGCCGGAACGTCGCGCCCGCCCAGATAGACGGTCGCCCCACCGGCGGCCAAGGACTTGGCGATCTCCAACCCCAGACCGCGGCTAGCCCCGGTCACCAGGGCGATGCGCCCGGTCAGGTCGAACGGATTGGCGGGATCGGGCATGGTCGGCCTCTGCGGTTTGTCGAAATAGACAGCGTTCGGCGGAGCCTACCCCATCAATGACCAAAATGTGAGCCCATGCGGGCTTGCATTGGACTGATTTTCGACCCAAGCTAAGAGGATACAAAGTTCGTTGGGTGGGGACGCTTGCTCTTTGTTTTAAGGAGACGCCCCAACAAATGACCGGATTCTTCGAAACCCTCGTCCGCCCGGACAAGGAAGAACTGGAAAACATGGACCGGCGTGAAGTCGGCCGCGCCGCCAACATCCTTCAGGTTGGCGAATTTCAGCTTCTGCAATTGGCCCACCATGAATGGCACGGCCATGACTTGGCCGAGCATCAGCTCGATGCCCTGTTCCATGCCTATATGATGGAAAATATCGTGCCCCATTGGGCCCGGCATTATGCGCGCCAGATCATCCGTCTGGACGCGGCCGGACGCATCGCCTCGGGCGAGGCGCGTTATCACCGCTACGACAACGATTTCGGGGCCACGACGCCGCCGCATGGCGTGCGCAAGTTCGCCGTCGCCGCCGGGATCGTGATGTTAGTGCTGGGGTCCAGCATGGTCGGGGCGATCATGTCGACCAGCCGCGCCGCCACAGACTTTCCGCCCTACGTTTCGGAAAAAGACCTGACGGCCGCGACACCGGACGAGATTACGCAGCAACGACCCCAACCCTAGGGGATTTGAGGTTCCTTGCGCGCTTGCGCATTGGGCGGGCGGCAATTACGCTCGTCCCATGTTTGGGAACCTTGGCCTTCCGCCGGAGATGGAACCGGTCGTCAACATCGCCTTTTTGGTGGTGACGGGGGCCATTGCCCTGCACGCGATCCGTTATCGCGATGCGGATGGAAAGCAGGATTTCGTCCGCCTGCTGTTCGGATCCATCGCCGCCGTGTTCTTCTTCCTGGTTCTGTTCCAGGACGTCTTGGGCGTCGTCAAATTCAGCTGAACCGATTGCGGCCTTAAGGCTTGTGCATCCGTTGCAGGGCGTCCTTTTCCGGGACGCGCAACAAACGCTGATCCTCGGGCAATTGCAGTTGCTTATAAAGGTAGACCGCCCGGTCGCGGATCGAGGACGGCTTTTCGTCGTGATAGAGCAGCCGGTCGACGATGCCGGGGCCTTCGACCGCATCGGCATCGACCTTCAGCGATGCGATGTAGTCTTCCAATGCCTGCTCGTAGCGGCCTTCGGTATCCTTGACGATCCCACGGTTGCCATAGGCCGCCGCCAGGGCGCCACGTCCGGTCGGGTCGTCCGGCGACAGGGTTCGCTTCAGATAATCGATGGTATAGGTCAGCACCTTTTCGGCCACGTCATAGCGCTTCAGCTGGATCAGCGCCGCCGCCTTTCCCATCAACGCGCCGCGATGATCGGGCTGCAATTCCAGGGCGCGGTCGAAATCCTCGATCGCTTCTTCGTATTCGCCGCTAGACAGATGAATGTCGCCGGCGCGGACTTCGAAATCGCCCGCCGGGGTCTCGATAAAGGTGCCCCAGACCGACCACACCCCGAACATCACGAGGGTCAGCAGCCCGAGATAGATGATGAACCGTTTGAGAACGCGGGGGTCAGAGAATTTCGCCATGGTGCTTAATGGAACCACGTCTTGACGTAAAAATATGAGAACACGAAACACAGCAACGCCGCCGTCATGCCGGCGCGGCGTCTAAGACGCGCCTGCTCGGCCGCATCGACCGTTTCCTCGCCGCCTTTTTCGATGGCGCGGCGCACGGTCAGAACCCAGATCAATCGACGAACAGGCCAGAACAACGCCACCGCCAGGGCGACCGTCCAAAGCCATCGGTATTCAGGGGTGAACAGGCTTAGCATGATTGTTTTTCGGCACTTGGATGGTTGCTGTTTTTTGCTCCCGGTTTTGCCAGATCATAACAAGGATCATTGTTCATCATCCAAGAAATTTGCGGCGACAAATTGGCAAAGAGGGCGCGCGCGTAGAAGTAGAAAAGATGACCCAAGAAAATGGGGGAAGGGACGGGCCCTTCCCCCGATGGGTAAGCAGTCTTTCAAGCCGGCTTAGTCGCTTCCGCTTTGCGCGGGCGCGGCATCGCCGATGTCATCGACAAGAGCTTCGATCTCGCGATCGGGCACCGTCGACATTTCCATCTTGTAGGCCAGGAACCACATCATGAAGACGCCCAGACCCCACCACAGGATCTGCCAGGCCCAAATCGACGGGATGCCGAAGGTCCAGTTTTCATAACCGGCATTCGGCGCCCCGAAGATATCGTTGCCGATCACCGCACCCGGCCCGATGCCGAAGAACAGCCAGATCAGCGTGATGCCCCAGGCAACGGGAACCAGGCCCTTCTTGGACTCCGGCAGGGACGCATGCTCGCGCAGGAAGTTGTGGAACTTCATACGGTGCTGCATGGCCCCTTCGTTCTGGGTCATGGCCGAGACGACGACGCAAACGGCGACGTTGAACATGATGCCCCAACCCGCCGAATGGATGGTCCAGGGCCAACGGCCCCAGGGCAGATCGATCCCGAAGAACGCGGCGATCGAGGCGCCGAAGTTTTCGGTGAAGATCACACCCAGGCAACCGGCGGCCAGGCCCAGCGTGGCGCCCTGACGGGTGATCCACGGGAACCAGCAGATCGCCGCCAACGACGGCCACATCTGGAACCCGAAGGCCACGGCCAGGCCGCCCAACAGAACCAACGCATCCGCCGACACCGTGGCGACGACCAAAGCCGACAACACGATGACGCCGACACCGATCCGGCCGAACAGCTTTTGCGTGGCATGATCCGCGCTGGGATTGAGGTAGCGCTTGTACAAGTCACGCGTCAGCATGCCGCCCGCGGTCGACATATACGCCGCCCCCGTGGACTGCATCGCGGCCAGGGCGCAGACGGCCAATAGACCGACCAGCCATGGGGCCGCGTCGCCCACGAGGTTGATGTAATGGCCGACCAAGGCCCCTTGCTTGTTGGCGGTCAGATCCGGGATCACCTGCGACACCCCGATGCCTTCCGTATGGAACGACGGCGTCGCCCCCAGGAAGTGGGCACCCATACCCTGGGCGGCAGTGAAGAAGAACAGGATCGCGCCGATGCCGAAGCTGGACGCCCAGACCTGTTGCGGCGCGAACGGCCGCGGGTTGGAGTTGGAGAACGACCACATGGTGAACGCCGGGGCGGAGTGAATGCCCATCAACGCGAACATATAGGTCAACACCATGACGCCGGTCCAAAGCCCGCCGACGGGTGTTTCCTTACCCAGCCCGGCGGTGAACTGGATGACCCCCGGAATGGCGAGGTAGGCGTTGTAATCGCCGCCGCCCCAGCCCTGGGTCGTCTTCCATTTGCCGATTGTCGTCTGGCCCAGCTTGGCCAGTTCGTGACCGAAGGCGTTCCAGCCGCCCAACTCGCTATAAGCGATGATGCCGACGGCGATGATGCCGAAAGCCAGCAACAGGCACTGCACCGTATCGACATAGGCCACGGCCCGAAGACCGCCCGACGCCACATAGACGAACACCACGAACGACAGCAGCCACATGCCGAATTCGACATGCACCAGATTGTCGGTCAAAGCGTTGAACAGCAGGCCCGAAGCGCGCAGTTGCAGGCCCAGGTACGGGACCGAAAACAACAATGCGACGATCACGACCAGGATGCGGATGCCGTCACCTTGGAAATAGGTGGCGAGCATTTCACCCGGCGTGACGAAACCGAAACGCTTGCCGAGCATCCATTGGCGTTTCAGGAACATCACGCCCGTGAATGGAATGGTGATCGCGTAGAACGACGCGTAAGCGTACTGGAAACCGTCACGGTAGATCAGACCCGGGTGCCCCATGAAGGTCCAACCCGAAAACGATGTCGCCGTGGCAGCCAGCACGAAGACCCACATCGCGAGCTGACGGCCCGAGATGAAATAATCGCTGGCGGTTTTCGACATCCGCGCGCCTTTGATGCCCCAGAATATGCAGTAGGCCCAATACAGCGCGACGAACACGAACAGCCAAATTACTTTCGCTGACAATGCTCATTTCTCCCCTTCTGTTCGGCTTCCTGGCGCCGCGCGGTCGTTAACCCGATGACGAACGCCGAAACGAAATCCGAAACAGCCGGCAATCCGGGCGCATCCCGAACGCCGAATGTGGTGAAACGATCGAAAACCAAAGGGCCGGTATCAGGGGCCCGAAGAGGCCTTCCCAACAAACACGCACCGAAAATCGGCTCCGCCCGATGCAGTAGGCTCCCCGTTATGGGCCCACCTCACGAAGCCAGACGCACAAGCCCTGGGTGTGTGGAGAATAGGTTATGCCTCCCACGCCGCCGTTGGCGCTTGTGCATCTTTAACGGAACGCTTTTGTTATCGTTTCCGTTTCCTCCCCGACCGAAAATCGTCTCCTCGCCCGGACGGTGGAGTTGGAAAATTCATAACACTTTCTTCTAATACGCACAACTGATTGAGACGAAACCAAAAACTGAATAAGAACAGATGTTATCTTTATTCAATTTTGCTGCAATGCAGCAAATCCATGGAAGAGTAATCGCAACAGAACACAACGCTTCACAATTCTTTGTGTTCTTTAAATTTGCGATGTGAAAACTGCACAAATCCGCCATTCATCCTGAACATTTTCAATAACTTGCCCTCGTCATGCCGGAAACGGTTCTATCGGCCTGCGATCCACGATAGATTTTCAGGACAAGCCGTTCGCGCACCGGCCACGGGAGGAGCCGCCACCGGATGGAGCCAAGAACCGCGATATTTCGCCTGCGCGTCACCGACGTCATGGGGGCGTTGCCGCCCAGCGCGCCGCCGGATACCGCCCTGTCCGAAGCGGCCCGTGCGCTCGGCGATTCGGGGGCATCGGGGCTTGTCGTCGTTGAATCGACAGGTTGCCCGCTGGGCATTCTGACCGAACACGACATAACCCGCCGCGTCGTGTTCAAGACCGAAGCCCACACCCCCGTCGCCGAGGTCATGACGCAACCCGTCCGCTGCATTTCCGACGACGATTATTTGTACCGCGCCATCGCCACGATGCGCCGCAGCGGCCTGCGCCATATGCCGGTGACGGACACCGCCGGGCGGTTATGCGGCATGTTGAACCTGGACGATGCCCTGGGGGCCGCGACCCGCACCTTGATGAACCAGATCGACGGACTGACCCAGGGCGACGACGTGGCCGGGCTGCGCCGGATCAAACAGGCCCAGGCAGACCTGGCCGACCAGCTTTTGTGCGACAACTTGCCCGCGCCGGAAATTCAAGCCCTACTCAGCGACATCAACCTGGATATCTATCACCGCGTGGCCGAGGGCAACCTTGCCGCCATGGCGGCCGAGGGGCTGGGCGTGCCGCCGGTCGAATTCTCGGTGATCGTCATGGGGTCCGGCGGGCGCGGCGAAAGCCTGCTGTTCCCCGATCAGGACAACGGCTTCATCCTGGCCGACTATCCCGACGCCGATCACGATCGCATCGATGCCTGGTTCATCGACCTGGCCGAACGCATGGTCCGGGACCTGGACGCCATCGGCCTGCCACTGTGCAAAGGCTACGTGATGGCGACCAATCCCCTGTGGCGCAAGACCATCAGCCAATGGAAGGAGCAAGTCCGCCTGTGGAGCCGCAAGCGCGGCACGACCATGCTGCGGCTATGCGACATCTTCTTCGATTTCCGCTCGGCCTGGGGCCGGGCCGACTTGGCCGACGACCTGCGCCTCCATGTGACCGAAACGGCGCATGGCAATCACATGTTCCTACACGAGATGTTCGAAGATGACCAAGACCACGGCCCCGCGCTCGGCTGGTTCCGCCGCTTCATCACCATGAGGGACAGCGACGCCCCAGGCTTCAAGGGCTATTTGAACTTGAAGCATTCCGGCACCCTGCCCCTGGTCGAGGGCATGCGCCTGCTTTGCCTACGCGAAGGGTTGTCACCGATCCCGACCCTCGAGCGCCTGCGGGCCTTGCACACAGCCCGCATCCTCGACGACGACGAGGCCGATTATCTGGCCGGGGCCTATCGTCACATCACCCATCTGCTGCTGCGCCAACAGATCGCCGAGACCAAAGCGGGAAAGCCCGTGACCAACTTCGTCCATCCAAGCAGCCTGACGCGGCGCGAGACCGATATGTTGAAAGACGGGTTCGAAGCCGTACGCCGGTTGCAGGATCGCCTGCACGGCGAATTCACCGGCGACGTGCTACAATAGCCGCCATGGTGACGCGCCGACGATTTCTGACCGCCGCCGGAACTTTGGCGGCCTCTTTGGCCGCCGGCTTGGCATTGCCGAAGCCGGCCGCGGCCAGCGACCTGCGCCTGCCGCCGATCGGGATGGGCAGTTGGATCACCTTCGACATCGGCGACGACCCGACGGCCCGCGCCCAACGGGTCGCGGTTCTGGCCAAGTTCTTCGAGATGGGCGGCGGGATGATCGATTCCTCGCCCATGTACGGTCGGGCGGAAGACGTCATCGGCCATTGCCTACGCGCCCTCGGCCCGCAACCGAGCCTGTTCGCCGCGACCAAGGTCTGGACGCCCGGGCGCGACCACGGCGTCCGCCAGATGGCAGAATCGGAACGGCTTTGGGGCTTGCGGCGGTTCGACCTGATGCAGATCCACAACCTGCTTGGCTGGGAAGGGCATTTGGAAACCCTGCGGCAATGGAAAGCCGACGGACGCATCGGCCATATCGGCATCACCACATCGCACGGGCGACGCCATGCCGATATGGAACGGATCATGTCGACGCAGCCGATCGACTTCATACAGCTGACCTATAACCTCGCCGACCGCGAGGCCGAGACCCGCCTGCTACCGCTGGCCCGCGAAAAGGGCATCGCCGTGATCGCCAACCGCCCGTTTCAGCGGGGCGCCTTGATCGACCGCCTGGCGGGCCGCCCCCTGCCGCCCATCGCCGCCCAGATCGGCGCGGCCAATTGGCCGCAGTTGCTGTTAAAATTCATCGTCTCCCACCCCGCCGTGACCTGCGCCATCCCCGCGACCTCGCGCCCCGACCATATGGCCGAGAACATGGGGGCCGGACGGGGGCCGATGCCGGATGGGAAGATGCGGGCGGCCATCATCGACGCCGTCGAGGCGGCTTGACCGGACAGATCGCTCCTTAAAGGGGACATCCTTTCTCGTCGCCGAGTTTGCGCAGCACTTCGTGTCGAGCCTGCAGCGCCTTGATCTCCTGCTGTTCGGAATTCGACAGATCGACGAACAGCGGCATCATGATCAAAATGCCCGCATTGTTGTTTCGGGCGTTGACCCTCTCGCCGGACAGATCACTGACCCGGGCGGAATTGACCTCGGCTTCTGAATGGATATGCGTGCACGTCAGCTTGGCGTCCAACGGTGAATTGACCTCCACCGGTCGGGCCACCCGGCCACCGCATCCCGCCAAAGCCGCAAGGCCGACGACGGCAAGAGCGACCCGCCCCATTCGCGCCGCCGTCATCGGGAAACCCTGCCCGGCGCCATCGCCACGACCAAGCGAATTTGGCCCTTCAATTGGCTGAGCGTCTTCGACCGGGCAATCAAGGCTTTAAGAAGCGCTTCGATATTCACCCGGATCGCCCCTTCGTTGGCAAGGCGCAGACGCTCCATGCCCAAAAACGCATCGCTGAAGCTAGCTGTGTAAGGAAGGTTTACACGCTCGGACCAAAGCTGCTTGCCACTCGCACTGTCCGTCAGGGCATATTCCACTTCGGCCGTGACCGTCATGTCGATGCCCAAAATCGGCTGATCCAACTTGATGAGCGTCGCCGTCAGGTCATACTTTCCCTTGCCGTCCGCCAACATGGCATGCGTTGCCAAGGCATGGCGCAAGGCTTCCGAAAACTCAGGATTACCGACCTCGGACACCCACATCGGATTGGTTTCTTTCCCGCCGGAGACCGACGCGATCGAAATGGCTTTCGCCAAGGGCGAGGACTCGTCGATCAAAGTCTCTGCCGTGCGTTCCGGAATCATCGCGTTCATCCGCGCGGGCGACGCGCAAGCCGCAACACTCATCACCCCCATGGCGCATGCCATGGCTTTCATCCAAGTTTTCATGAATCCTCCCCGTTTATCATCGGCCAGCGCTAGCGACCGCCCCTCGTCGCAAATTCTCGCGACCAACCAAGTGTAGAAAAATATTCGGGATGAACAATAAAAAAGGGTCGCGAATTTTCCAAACGACCCGCGTCACGCATAGGAGTCAGCTAAGACGCCCGCTTGGCCGACCCGACCAATCCCAGGCGGGCTAGAATCTTTTCTGCATCTCCCGCACATGTTCCATCTTGATCGAGGCATCGACCGCTTGGCGCAGGGTGGTGATGCCGCGCGCTTCCAGCATATCGAGCATGCGCAGGAACACTTGGGCGGTGACGATGCTGTCGCCCAGGGCGGTATGGCGGCCTTCGACCGGAATACCCAGACGTTCGGCGATGGCGTCCAGGGAGTGGTTGCGGTTTTCCGCATCCAAGAACACCGACAACAAGAGGGTATCCAGCACCAGATTGTCGAACGCGACGCCCGTCGCCGCTTCCTTCAACTTCAGGAACTTCATGTCGAAGGCCGCGTTGTGCGCGACCAGCACGGCCCGACCGGCGAAATTCTTGAACGCGGGCAGAACCTGGGCGATGGGGCGTTCGCCCGCGACCATGGCGTCGGTGATGCCGTGAAAGCGGATCGAGGCCTTGGGGATATCGCGGCCCGGATGGACCAGGCGGGAAAAGGGTGCGTCTTCGTCGATCTTCCCACCCGCGATGCGCACCCCGGCGATGGAGATGATCTCGTCCCCCTGCGACGGGCGCAGCCCCGTGGTTTCCGTATCGAACACCACGAAGGTCAGATCCTTCAGCGCCTTGCCGCCCAGCTCTTCCAGATGCATCGGGGGGTTGAGGCGGTCGAAATCGTAAAGCTCGGGCCGGGCCGGAAGGGCCCGTTTATCCATCTCGCGCGCCGCCAACAAATCATCCAGGCGATGCCAGATCAGGGCCGACAATAGAATAAGAAGAACCGCGCCCGACCCGGCGGTCCACAGAAGCTCGCCCGTGCCCGCGCCGTCCCGCAGCCGCCAAGCCACAGCGGCGACCACGATCACACCGACGACCGCGGCCAGCCCCATCGCCCCGGCCGCGAGGCGGCGGATGCTCATGGCGCGGATAGCCTTGATACGGTCCATTGCGATGCGCCTCCCAACGTCGCGTAAGGCCGGAATCATAGCACGCATGCAGGCAGCGCGGGACAGCCATCTGCCGCCGACCGCCGACATCGGTTGTCACGCCCCCTGCGATCCGCTAAACAGCGGCCAATCGTCGGTTCCACTGCCCCCGCGCCCGGCGCGGCGGCGACATTGAAAGTCCCCTACCATGGCCAGCTATCAGTATTCCTATGTCATGAAAGACGTCCGCAAGGTGTTCCCCGGCGGGCGCGAAATTCTCAAGGGCCTGACCCTGTCGTTCCTGCCCGACGCCAAGATCGGCGTGCTGGGCGTCAACGGCGCGGGTAAATCGACCCTGTTGAAGATCATGGCCGGCAAGGACAAGGACTTCACCGGTGAAGCCTGGGCCGCCGAAGGCGTGCGCATCGGCTACCTGGAACAGGAACCGCACCTCGACCCCGCCCTGACGGTGGAAGAAAACGTGATGTCGGGCCTGGGCGAGATCAAGGATCTGGTCGACCGCTTCAACGAACTGTCGGCCAAGTTCGCCGAACCGATGAGCGACGACGAGATGAACGCCCTTCTGGCCGAACAGGGCGAGCTTCAGGAAAAGATCGACGCCTGCGACGGCTGGGAGCTGGACCGCACCATCGAAATCGCCATGGACGCCCTGCGCTGCCCCCCGGGCGACGCCGACGTGAGCAAGCTGTCGGGTGGTGAACGCCGCCGCGTGGCCTTGTGCCGCCTGCTGCTGCAGAAGCCCGAAGTCCTGCTGCTCGACGAACCGACCAACCACCTGGACGCCGAAAGCGTGGCCTGGCTGGAACGGTTCCTGGCCGATTACGACGGCACGGTCATGATCGTGACCCACGACCGTTACTTCCTGGACAACGTGACCGGCTGGATTCTGGAACTGGACCGCGGCCAGGGCATTCCCTACCAGGGCAATTATTCCAGCTGGCTGGAACAGAAACAGAAGCGCCTGATGCAGGAGGAGCGCGAAGAGTCCGCCCGTCAGCGCACCCTGAAGCAGGAATTGGAATGGATCCGCCAGTCGCCCCGCGCCCGGCAGGACAAGTCCAAGGCCCGTATCGCCCGCTATGACGACCTGGTCGCCAAGTCCCAGGAAAAGGTCATGGGCACCGCGTCGATCATCATCCCCCCGGCCCCGCGCCTGGGCGATCTGGTGATCGAGGCCGAACATATTAAGAAAGGCTTCGAGGACCGCCTGCTGGTCGAGGACCTGACCTTCAAGATCCCGCCGGGCGCCATCGTCGGCATCATCGGCCCGAACGGCGCCGGTAAGACCACCCTGTTCCGCATGATCACCCAACAGGAACAGCCCGATAACGGCTCGATCCGTGTCGGCGATACGGTGGTTCTCGGCTATGTCGACCAAAGCCGCGACGCGCTCGACGCCAACAAGAACGTGTGGGAGGAAATTTCCGGCGGCAACGACGAGATCGTCCTCGGCAAGCGGGCCATGCAGTCCCGCGCCTATGTCGCACAATTCAATTTCAAGGGCGGCGACCAGCAGAAAAAGGTCGGCCAGCTGTCCGGCGGTGAACGCAACCGCGTCCACCTCGCCAAGATGCTGCTGTCCGGCGCCAACGTCCTGCTGCTCGACGAACCGACCAACGATTTGGACGTCGATACCCTGATGGCGTTGGAAGAATCCCTGGCCGATTTCGCGGGCTGCGTGCTGATTACCTCGCACGATCGCTGGTTCCTGGATCGCCTGGCGACCCATATCATCGCCTTCGAAGGCGACAGCCAGGTCGTGTGGTTCGAAGGCAACTATCAGGCCTACGAAGACGACAAGAAGCGCCGCCTCGGCGACGCCGCCCTGGAACCCCACCGCATCAAATACAAGCCGCTGACGCGCTAACCCCTAGGTCGTCTGGCGCGCCTTCTGCGCCAGGACGATGGCGACGCCGCCGAGCATGGCTGCGGTAGCGACGACGAGGCGCAGGGTCAGGTCTTCGCCCAACAGGGCGACGCCGCCCAGCGCCGCGATCGCCGGGGCGGAGAGCTGCAGCACCGCCGCCCGCGCCGCCGGGATGTGCTGCACCAGGGCGTACCACAGAACGTAGCCGATCCCCGAGGTCAGCCCGCCCGACATCATGGCCAGGGCCAATCCGCCCGGCGACCAATGGGCATGGGCCATGAAGATTACGCTGCCGACGGCGGCCAGCGGCACGCAAAAGGCGAAGTTGACCGCGTTGGCTTCGACCGGGTGATCGGTGCCGCGCGCCAATAGGGAAAACACCCCCCAAGCCACACCCGAGCCGATCATCAATACCGTGCCCAAGGGATCGGGGGCCGCGACCCCGGGCAGCACCAGCCAGACCAGACCGCCGCAGGCAATCGCCATCCCGCCCCAGGCGAGCGGCGGGAAGTGTTCCCGTTCATAGAACGCGCGGGCGAACATCGTCAGCTGCACCGCACCGAACAGGATCAACGCCCCGGTCCCGGCGCTGAGCGCCCGATAGGCGAAAGAAAACAACGCGGCATAGGAAAACAGCGCCAAGCCCGAGCGCCAATCGGCGTAGCGGCGGCTGGGCAGACGCCGCCGCCGGACATAGACGACGAGGGCCAGCACCAGCGCCGCCGAGGCGACACGCACGGTGGTGAACGAAGCCGGATCGATCAAGTCATCTGCCAGCGCGGCCCGTCCGATCAATGAATTGGCGGCGAAAGCGGTCATCGCCAGGCACGCCAGAATAATCAGGCGGGCCGGGGACATCGGCGCGGGGGAAGGCGGGGCGGCGGGAGGAATGACAGGCTCCGAGGTTTCCGCGCCGCCGGTCGGCGCGGCCAGGGATCATCAAACGCCTCCGCGCCGCCCGGCGCAAGCCGAAAGCCGCTATATTCGTTCGGTCACGAACGAAGCGATTCTGTCCGCCGCTGCATCGTCCAAGTCCAACCGGGCATGGGTATGCTCGTCGGTCTTGGCGACGATCGCCGCCGGGAAGG
>CAXGUG010000002.1:0-96641 GCA_964012715.1 uncultured Rhodospirillaceae bacterium
CTGCGGTGCGACGATCCACGAAATGAACTGCCTGCGCAAACACCTGTCGGCGGTGAAGGGCGGGCGTCTTGCCGCCGCCGCCGCTCCGGCGCGGATCGTCAACCTGCTGATTTCCGACGTGCCGGGCGACGATCCGGCGGTCATCGCCTCCGGCCCGACCGTGCCCGATCCGACGACCTATGACGATGCGCGGGCGATCGTCGCCAAATACGGCATCAAGCTGTCGGACGCGGTGCAGGCCGTCCTCGACGCCGGGGCCGACGAAACGCCCAAGCCAGACGATCCCGTATTCGATCGGGTCGAAACCCATTTGATCGCCTTGCCGCAAGCCAGCCTGGAAGCCGCCGCCGAGGTCGCCGAGGCCGCCGGGGTGACGCCGGTGATCCTGGGCGATGCGTTGGAGGGCGAGGCCCGGGACTTGGGGGCGGAGCACGCCCAATTGGCCCGCGACACCGCCGCCGGGCGCGGTCCAGCGAAGGCCCCCTGTGTCCTGTTATCGGGCGGGGAGACCACGGTGACGATCCGGGGCGACGGCGGGCGCGGCGGGCGCAATACGGAATATCTGTTGGGCATGGCGGTCGCCCTGGATGGTGCTGCGGACATTTACGGCATCGCCTGCGACACGGACGGGGTCGACGGTTCGGAAGACAACGCGGGGGCGGTGATCGGCCCGGACAGTCTGGTCCGCGCCCGCGCGGCGGGCCTGGACGCGCAGGCTTTGCTCGATGCCAACGACGCCTATGGTTTCTTCCAGGGTGTCGGTGATCTGGTCGAATGCGGGCCGACGCGGACCAACGTCAACGATCTGCGGGCGATTTTGGTTCTGTCGTGACGCGGTAACCCGGATCGGCCACACTGTCGGGGTTCACTGCGCCCACGACCGTTGGAATCCGAGCACCATCATGGCCCTGCCGCCGTCTTCTCCTGACAATCGCCCCTGGCATGCCGAGCCTTGGCAATCGGCGGCCAAGGAATTGGAAACGGATGTCGATGCGGGGCTGAGCGAGGCCGAGGCCGCCGCGCGATTGGCGCAATACGGTCCCAACGACCTGCCGCGACCCAAGCAGCCGGGCCTGCTATCCCTTTACCTGAACCAGTTCATCAATCCGCTGATCTATCTGTTGGCGGCGGCGGCGGTGGTATCGGTGATCATCGGCGAGGCCTCGGACGCCCTGTTCATCTTCGCCGTGCTGCAGGTCAATGCCCTGATCGGCACCTATCAAGAGTATCGCGCCCAGACCAGCGCCCAGGCCCTGGACAACTTGATCCGGGACCACGCCACCGTGTTGCGCGGCGGCGTGGCGCAGATGGCCGAGGGGCGGGACCTGGTCCCCGGCGACGTGGTGCGTTTGGAATCCGGTTCGCACGTGCCCGCCGACATGCGCTTGGTGCAGGCGGACTCCCTGCTGGTCGATGAGTCTCTGCTGACTGGGGAATCCGAGCCGGTGGTCAAGGATGCCGCCGCCGCCGTGGCTGAACAGGCCATGACCGGCGACCGGGTGACAATGCTGCATGCCGCGACGGTGGTAGTCAGCGGCCGGGCGCTTGGGATCGTCACCGGGACGGCGATCCATACGGCCATCGGCAAGATTGCCGAACAACTGGCCGGGCGCGATGCCGTGCCCGCCCCATTGGTCGTACGCCTGGAACGGTTCACACGGATGCTCGGCTTCGTCACCGTCGCCGCCATTGCCTTGTTGGCCGTGGCGATGGTGCTGAAGGGTGCTCCGGTGGTCGAAATCTTCCTGGTTTCGGTCGCCTTGGCGGTCGCCGCCCTGCCCGAAGGCCTGCCGGTGGCGATCACCGTCGCGCTGTCTGTCGGCTGCCACCGCATGGCGGCGAACAACGTGATCGTTCGCTCCCTGCCCGCGGTCGAAGGCCTGGGGGCCTGCACCCTGATCGCCAGCGATAAGACAGGGACCCTGACCTGTAACGCCCTGACGGTGAAAAAGGTCGTGGTGCCGGGGCTGGGCGATTTCGAGGTGACCGGCGAGGGCTACAACGACGACGGCTCGGTCACCGCAGCCAGCGGGGCGATGACCGATGCGGATTGGCACGGCCTGCGCCGTCTGGCCGAGGCCGGAGCGCTGTGCAACGAGGCCCAGTTGGAGCACAAGGACGGCAAATGGGAGCATTTCGGCGATACGGTCGATGTCGCTTTTCTGGCCCTCGCGGCCAAGGCCGGATTGTCCCGCGCCGGGCTGCTGGCCCGTTTGCCGCAAGAAGCCGCTATCGCTTATGAGCCGGCACGGCGATACGGCGCGTCGTTCAACCGATCTGAAGAGGGGCTTCAGGTTTTCGCCAAGGGCGCGTTCGAGGCGATCCTGCCCCTGTGCCGGTCGGCGGATCGGGCGGCGCTGACCGCGCAGGCGGAAGCCCTGGCCGCCCAGGGCTATCGTGTCTTGGCCGTGGCCGGGGGCCAAGTGGACGGTGCGGTCGAAGACTTGAACGCAATCGATCATCTGGAGTTCCTGGGTTTCGTCGGTCTGATCGACCCGCTGCGCCCCGAATCCCGCGAGGCCGTGGCCCGCTGCCGCCGCTCCGGCATCGACGTGCGCATGGTCACCGGCGACCATCCGGCGACGGCCCTGGCCATTGCCCGCGACCTGGGTATCGCCGAAGGCGACCATGCGGTCGTGACCGGGCTCGAACTGCAGGCGCTGGCGGACGATCCCGAGGCCTTCGCCCGCGCCGTGGCCGATGCTTCGGTATTCGCCCGGGTCGACCCATTGCAGAAACTGGACATCGTGAAAGCGCTGCGGGCGCAGGGGCATTTCGTTGCGGTCACCGGCGACGGCGTCAACGACGCCCCGGCGCTGAATGCCGCCGACATCGGGGTCGCCATGGGGGCGGGCGGCACGGACGTGGCCCGCGATACGGCGGACCTGATCCTGACCGACGACAATTTCGCCTCCATCGTGAACGGGGTCGAACAGGGGCGGATCGCCTATGACAACGTGCGCAAGGTCGTGTACCTGCTGGTCTCGACCGGGGCCGCCGAGGTCGCACTGTTCTTTTTCGCCTTCATGGGCGATCTGCCGCTGCCGCTTTATGCGGTTCAGTTGCTCTGGCTCAATCTGGTGACCCAGGGCCTGCAGCACACCGCCCTGGCTTTCGAGGGGGCGGAGCCGGGGCTGCTGGATCGCGCGCCCCGTCCGCCGAACCAGCCGATTTTCGACCGCATCATGATTTCGCAGACCGTGGTCTCGGGCTTGTTCATGGGGGCGGTGGCCTATCTGTTCTTCGCCTGGATGTTGGATCAGGGCTGGGCCGAGACGGATGCGCGCAATGCTTTGCTGCTGCTGCTGGTCCTGTTCGAAAACGCCCATGTGTTCAATTGCCGGTCGGAACGGCGCTCGGCCTTTCAGGTGCCGCTGGCCGCGAATTGGCTGGTTGTCGGCGCTGTGGTCGTCAGCCAGGGCGCGCATATCCTGGCCATGCATTTGCCCGGATTCAGCGAGGTGCTGCGTGTCCAATCGGTAGAATTTTCGACATGGTTGATCGTCGCGGTGATCGCTGCCTCGGTGATCCTGGTGATGGAATTGTTCAAGGTCGTCACGGCTATCGTTTGGCCGACCGGAAACAACGTGAAGAATCAGCCGTAGGGCGATAGTTTTCCACGGAAATAGGGCCTTTCGTTCTATGGCAATGGCCGCCTGATCGCCCTACACTGCCGCGCAAACGCTCCGTCAGGGGGCAACGATGCACCACCGGATATAAACAATGCCTGTATTGAAGAAGCTCGCCATCGGTTTAGCGGTTTTATTGATCGTTGTGATCGGCGCTTTGTTGGTCGGGCCCAGCCTGATCGATTGGAACAAATACACCGACGAGATCACCGCCCAGGTTGAAAAGGCCACGGGGCGGAAGGTCTTGATCGGCGGGCCGGTTTCCGTACAGGTATTGCCCAGCCCCCGGCTTCATGTCGCGGATGTGCATCTTGCCAATATCGCCGGATCGGCGGACGCGCGTATGGCGTCGTTGGAATCCTTGGAAGTTCGTGTGTCCACGCTGCCGTTGCTGCGCGGGACCGTGCGGGTCGAGACGGTGCGTCTGGTGAACCCGACGATCCTGTTGGAGCGTCTCGCCGACGGGCGGGTGAATTGGGACTTCGGCCCGCAGGCAACTGCGCCCAAGGCCGGGGGAGAAAAAACCGCCCGAGGCGCGGGCGACGGCAGTGCCTCGCTTCCCGGCGCGGCTGGGCCGAATATCGTGGTCGACAGCTTTACCGTCGAAAACGGAAAGGTCGTCTATCGCGATTTGCAACAGGGCCGTAACGACGTCATTACCGATATCGACGCCCGATTTGCAGTCGCCAGCCTGACAGGCCCGGTCGAGAGCGATGGCGCGTTGACGGTCCACGGGCAACGCCTGGGCTACTCGCTGAACGTATCGGAGATCGTTCAGGGGCGGACGGTGCCCTTGGTGTTCAATCTGAACCTGGGCAAGGACACGACCGTCCGGATCGATGGTGGGGTCGTCAATGTGCCGGACCGGCCCCGATTGCGCGCCAAGATCACCGGTGGCGGACCAAACGTGGCGCAGATGATCGCCGACGTCAGCGGCACGCGGCAACTGCCCGTTAACCTGGCCATGCCGTTCGCCGTCACCGGAAATGTCGAGGCAAGCGTCGATGGCGGCCGGGCGGAAGACTTGACCCTCAAGCTGGGTGAAATGACGTTCCAGGTCGTCGCCGATGTCGCAACCGGCGACAAGACCGTCGCCAAGGTGTCGGTATCCTCGGACAAGCTCGATCTGGACGCGTTGTTGGCGCCGCCGCCGGTTGAAAAGCAAGTAGACGTCAAACCGGTGTCGGGTTCTGCGGCAGGTGGCGCGCAGAAGCAGGTTGCCGCTGCGGCGCCGCAGCCCGCTGCGCCGAGTGCGTTTGAACTGCCCAAGGGCGTGCAGGGCAATCTGTCGGTGCAATTCGACAATGTGATCTTCAAAGGCCAAGCCATCGAAGGTGTGACGCTGAGCGCCGACCTGGCCAATGGCGAAGTCACCTTGAACCAAGCCACGGCGCAGCTGCCCGGCGACACCGACGTCGGGTTGTTCGGTTTTCTGTCGGCTCGCCAGGGTAAGGCCCGGTTCGAAGGGCAGATCGAAACCCGCGCCAAGGATCTGGCACCCGTTCTGGCCTGGGCGGTTCCGGGCGTTACGGCCCCCACAGCCGCGCTGAAGGATTTCAGCTTCAAGACGCCGTTGGTGATCGATGGCGATTACGCGCAGTTGACGGCGATCGACGCCACCGCGGGCGGCTCCCGCCTGACCGGTGGGGTAACCTTGGCGATGCAGGCCCGCCCATCGTTCGGCGCGAACCTGTCTTTGGACAAGATTGACCTGGATGCGCTGCTTGCGAAAGCGCCGGCGAAACAGGCAAAGGCCAAGGCATCGGATAAGCCGACGGCGACGGCGCAAGGTGGCGGGCAGGCGACCGGCGGCGGCGCTGCATCATCGCCCCAAACGCCGCCCAAGGTCGAATTGTTCTCGCCGTTGTCGCCGTTGACCGCGTTCGACGCCAATGTGAAATTGGCCGTCGGGACCGCCGTGGTCAACGGTTTGACGGCGCGGGATCTCAAGCTGGATGCGACCTTGACCCAAGGCACGCTGACCTTGCGGACCATGAAGGTCGGAAATGTCGCGGGGCTGAGTGCGTCGGTCAGTGGTGGCCTTTCCGGGCTGGGCGGGGTGCCGACGGCCAAGGACTTGCGGGTCGTCGCCAATGCCAAGGATATCGGCCCGGTGGCGAAAGCGTTCGCCTTGAACCTGCCGTTTCCGGCTTCGGCGATAGGGGCGGTCTCGGTCGATACGACGATGTCGGGCAGCCTTTTGTCGCCGTCGGTCAGCTCGACGCTAGGCGCCATGGGGGCGACGGTCGGGCTGCGCGGTGACCTTCCGGTTCTGGCGTTGGCGGGGCAGGATATCCGCCTGGGCCTATCCGTTCGCCACGGTGATTTGGCGGGGTTGCTACGGCGCTTGGGCGTCGCGTACCAGCCGCAGGGAAAAATCGGGGGATTGGACCTCACCGCTCAGGTGACGGGAAATCCGAAGCTGATCAGGGTTGATGGCTTGAAGGGCGCTATCGGTACGGTACCGACCAGCGGCAGCCTGTCCCTGGCCCTGGATGGCGCGAAGCCCAAGGCGTTGGCGAATTTGGCGCTCGGGGCGATCGATGTAACGCCGTTCCTGCCGGTGGAAAAATCAGCCGGTCTGTTCGAGCGCGGATGGCCGTTCGTGCGCATGCCTGCGGCCTGGGCCGGGCCCGGGGGAAATCCGCTGATCGCTACGGCGGCGGTCAGCCAGCGCTGGTCGAAACAAGTCATCGACCTGTCGGTGTTGAACGCCTTGGATGCGGCTCTCAACGTGACTTCGCCGAAAGTGTCGGTCAAAGGCACCACTTTGGAGAATGCCGATTTGGGAGCTGCGATCGAAGGCGGAGTGCTTTCGGTCGAACGGTTGACCGGGCGTTTGTTCGGTGGGCCGTTGACCGCCAAGGCGCAGGTTGCCGCCGACGGTCGGATGTCCGTGGCGGGTAAAATCTCCGCCGCGGATCTATCGAAAGCGGGAAGTGCGCTGGGCGACACCGTCTCGGCGGGTAAGGTCAACGGTGACATCAATCTGACGGCGCAAGGCCGATCCGAAGCTGAGATCGTATCGAACCTGAATGGCACCGTCGCCTTTTCCGGCCGGGACCTGGATGCGAAAGCACTTGGCGGCTCGGCCGAGGCCGGGTTCGGGTTGGGCGGTATCGTCCTGGCCCTGAACCAGTTGGGCGGCTCGTTGGGCGGCCCGAAGCAAGGCAGCGGCTTGGCCGATGTCGATGCGGGGCTGACGATCGTCAACGGCATTGCGACGGCCAATCAGTTGAAGGCCGTCACCAATGTGGGTGTCGCCGACGGCAAAGGAAAGATCGACCTGGCCGCCTGGACCGTCGATTTAAAGGGCGCTATTCAACCGGCCCCGAACTTGTTGTCGGCCGTATTGTCGATCACCACGAAAAAGGGTGTGAACGTGCCGTTCACCGTGACGGGGAAATTGGATGCTCCCCGGATCAGGGTCGATACGGCGTCGCTGGGAACCGGCGGCGTTGCCGTGCCGGGGCTGGACAAGCTGTTAAACAAGAAGGGCGTCGGGAACGTTCTGCAAGGTATCTTGGGTGGCGGCGGAACGACGCAGCAGCAGGAAACGCCGAAAACGGAAGAAACTCAGCCATCGACGAATACGGATACCGAGAAGAAGAAAGTGACGCCGCAAGACTTGCTGCGGGGCATTCTGGGACGATTCTGAGCGACCTGGCCGATCACAAGGCGCGCACCAGCAGATAATGGCCAGCGGAGACGGGTATGAAGCTGCGATCCATCACCGCGCGTATTTTCGAAACCCTGGGCGTATTGCTTTCGGTCTGTGCCGTGTTCGCGGTCCTGTACTATTGGGATCCGACACGGGCCTTGATCAAACGATATGCGCCGGGGGCAGGGCAGAAGTTAGAACAGCTGCCGGACGTAGCGAACGGGTTCGACGCGAAGGCGCTTTTGACCGTGACGTCGGCCGAGATCGCGAGCACCCGCAGGGGCTTGCTGCGGCAGCGAATTTTCGGATCGGTGGATTTGCCGACCGATGTTTTGCCGCAACGTGTCTACAAGGACGTCGATAAGGACCCGGGAAAGGTTCATACCTGTCTTTCCCCGACGGGACCGGACGTGGTCCATCTTTTGTCGCGGCGAGACACGATCATCATGCGCGCCATCGGATGCGAGTCCGAATTCTACCGCGGCTGGGACAATCTGGCCGGTATCGACGAGTTGACCGGCTATTTGATGAAGAATTGGCGACCGTTCTCTGCCGCCGGTCGTGGCGGTCAACTATGCCTTACGGCAACAGGCGTTCAAATCCGTCGCCATGGTTGGCGTTTCGTCGGGGGCATGGGTGACGTTGGTCGCCGCCGCGCTTGATCCTCGGATCACACTAAGCGTGCCGGTTTCCGGCGTGATGCCGCTGGCGCTGCTGCAGGGGCCGGAGACGAGCGCCCACGAGATCGTCGGCGGTATTTCCGACATCGCCGGTGTTTTGGATTTGTCCGTCATGGGCGCGGATCGGCATGGCCGCCGCCAATTGCAGATATTCAATCGATACGACCGCTGTTGTTTCCATGGCCCCCGCCTTGAGCTGTATGCGCCGCAATCGGCCGCCGCTGCGAAGGGATTTGGTGGCCGGATCGATGTGTCGTTCGATGAAACCCATGCGCGCCACAAGATATCGGGTTGGGCGCGCGGCCGGATCATGGCGATCATGCCAGGCGGCTTTGATTGCCGCAGCGGCCTTGTGGTGGGCAAGCGGTGCCTGGCAGTTGGGCGTTATGCCGACGCGTGGGCTGTTGCGGGTTATGTTTCGCGTCGGCGGGGTTGGTCTGCCTGGGGCTTGCGGCCTGGCTGCGGGGGCGTCAGCGCGACTGATCGTTCGCCTGCTGCTGCAGGACGAACACCCTGATCGCGCTGGAAAGGTTGCCCGTGCGTTCGGCATCTATTTCCGTGACGACCTCGTTGATGGATTGCCCGCGCCGGCGCGCGATGTCTTTCAACGCGTTCCAGAACAAGTCTTCGAGCGTCAGGCTGGTGTGGTGGCCGGCGACAAGGACGGAGTGTTTGGCCAGGCGGGATGGATCGTCGGTCATGCGGCGCTTTGACCTTTCTTGCCTTGTTTTTTGTTCTGTTTTTGGTTGGCGGACCGGCGCGCCGCACCCCAGGCACTGCGTGCCCAGGCGAGCAGGTCTTCGGGGTCGTCAAGGCACTCTTCCGGCGCCTGAAAATAGCTAAGGGCCAAGGTTTTCCCCTGACGCTCATAGGTGAAGGGCGGCGCACCCATGGCCTCGAACTCTGCGCGGTTTTCATCGTCCGCTTTCAAGTAAAGAACATCGTCGACCACCAACGCGAACATGGTCCCGTCCAGGTACAGGCCGCCGCCACCGAACATGCGTTTGGCCTGCACGGGGCCGAGCGGCGCCAGCAGGTCCAGAAGGTGTTCCTTGAATTCCAGACTAAAGCTCATGGCCGCACTATGCTTTTCCCTTGCCTGGGCGTTCGGGCTCGCGCACTCTTTTTGTTCACAAACAAAAAAAACATACCGAGGAGCCGCCATCATGTCCGATCTGACGATCTACGGTACCACGTTGAGCCCCTTTGTCCGAACGGTGCGCATGTGCCTGGAGGAAAAAGAGGAAGCCTACCGCATGTACGAATACATGCCCGGCTCGGAAGAGCAGAAACAGGAACATCCCTTCGGTAAAGTTCCGGCGATCCGCGATGCCGACCTGCACCTGTATGAAACCTTGGCGATCTGTATCTATATCGATGAGGAATATACTTCGGACCCGCAGCTGCAGCCGCGCGACGCCATCGAAAAGGCGGACATGTTCCAGCGCATCAGCCTGTATATGGACGAGGGCTATCCGAACATTTCGAAGGGCTTGGTGTTTCCCCGTATCTTCAATCCTATGATGGGCAAGCCGACCGACGAATCCGCGATCAAGGCGCGCCTGCCGAAGATCGAGAAATATTTCTCCGTGGTCGACAAGGAATTGCGCGGGCAGCGCTGGATGGTTGGCGACGAAATGTCCCTGGCCGATATGTTCCTGGCCCCGGCGATCTATTACGTCAAGAAGACGCCGGAAGGTCAGACGTTGTTGTCCAAATACGAGAACCTGTCGGCTTGGTACACGAACATGACCAACGTCGAAAGCTTCCGGGAAACCGCGCCGAAAATGCCGGGAAGCTAACGCCCGATTATTACCCCAAGGTCGTGCAGAACGTGGCGATGGCGTCCAGCGCCTGGTCCCAGTTCTGCCGTTCCGTCCGGCCCGATGCCTTGCGCGGCTTGAACCCGTGGTCGCCGTCTTCCAGCCATTCCAGGCGGATCGCCTTGGATAGGGGATAGGCCGGGACTTCTTCCCGGGTGCCGAAGGTATCGCGCGTTCCCTGACAGATCAGGGTTGGCGTCTTGAGGGTTTCCAAGTGTTCGGTGCGCAGCTTTTCCGGCTTGCCCGGCGGGTGGAATGGATAGCCCAGGCAGACCACCCCGCGCAGCGCGGCTCCTTCGGCCTCCATCTCAGCCGCGACCATCGAGGCCATGCGCCCGCCCATGGATTTTCCGCCGACGACCAGCCGCTCCATGCCGATGTCCTCGATCACCTCGCGCCAGGTTTCCAGCAGGATCCGCGCCGGATTGGGGGGGCGCTTCTTGCCGTCCTCGCGCCGCCCGGCCATGTAGGGAAATTCGAACCGGGCGCAGCGCAGGCCCCGCGTCGCCAAACCTTCGGCGAAGGCCTCCATGAACGGGCTGTCCATGGGCGCACCCGCGCCATGGGCCAGGGCGACGGTCATCGGGGCGTTCTTGTCGCCCGTGAACAGAATGTCTGTCATTGATCTTCCAGTTTCTTTCGCATCAACACGGCCTCGGTCACTTCGTCGTAGCCGATGGCGCGATAGAACGCGCGGGCGTCGGTTCGTTTGACCTGCGTGTGCAGGGCGACCGAGGCGAAGCCCTGGTCCCGCGCCCAGGCCTCGGCCCGGGCCATCAGCGCCTTGCCGATTCCGGCCCCGCGCCGGGTTTCGTCGACGACCAAGGATTGCACCAGGGCCTCGGTCGGTTTCTCCACGGCGGGGCGGGCGAAGATGTGGAGCAATCCGACCACCGCGCCGTCCAGTTCCGCGACCATCAAGGCATGCTCCGCCCCGGCTTGGCTAACGGCAAGGAAGCGGGCGATCAGGTCGTCCGCGTCGATGTCGTATCCCAATTGGCGCAGCAGCGCCCGCGCGGCGGGCAGGTCGCCCGCCGTCAGGTCGCGGACGGTGACGGATGTCACGGTTTGCCGCCGGACACGCGCAGGTTGGCGCAGGCGATGTAAGACGCCTCGTCCGACAGCAGAAACAGGATCGCCTGGGCGATTTCCTCGGGCTTTCCGGCGCGGCCCATGGGCGTAGCCGGGGCGCGGCGGTCCAGGGTGTCACGGGTCATGTCCGTTTCCGTCAGGCCCGGGGCCACCGTGTTGACGCGCACGCCCTGGCCGATCACTTCTTGGGCCAGGCCGGTGGTGAAGCTGTTCACCGCTCCCTTGGACGCGGCATAGAGAACCCCGCCGCCGGGCGAGCCGATCAACGCCGCTCCGGACGAGATGTTGACGATGGCGCCACCCTTGCCGCCGTTGTCGGTCGACATCCGCTTGACCGCTTCTTGCGAGGTCAGGAACAGTCCCAGGACGTTGATTTCCAACACGCGGCGGATATCGGCCTCGGTCAGGTCCTTGACCGGGCCGCGTGGGCCGTGGATGCCCGCGTTGTTGACCAGACCGGTCACGGTGCCCAATTCCTTGTCGACCGTTTCGAACAAGCGGGCGACGTCGCGCGGGTCGCTGGTATCGGCGGCGACGGCAATGGCCTTGCCGCCCGCGGCTTCGATCTCGGCGCGGACGGCGTTGGCGGCATCATGATCACTCGCGTAGTTGATGCAAACCGCATGGCCGGCCTTCGCGGCCAGGATCGCCGTGGCCCGGCCGATGCCCCGGCTGCCGCCGGTGATGATGGTGACTTTATTGGTGTTCACGGTTGTTTCCTTATCCGCATGGGTATGCGTGTTTCGTTTCAAGTGTGTAGAGCTTCATAACCCGCTCCAACAGTTCCTTCTGCTCTTTCAATATTTGAAGCCGCGCTGTTTCCGAAGGTTGTGATGCGTAAAGACCCGCATTTTCCGATGCTGTTTGAAGGCTATTGTGAAGCCCTTTGAAAGCGATTGGCGGCATCATCCTTATGAGAGTTGGCGTGGTTTGAATCAGCGTTAAGGATGCTTCCGCACTTGGAAGATTATAGTTAGGAAGTGTGCCTGTACGGATTGCCGTGTCTAATTTTCCTACGTCGGATGCGACGATGTTGCAGATGTTGCGAAAGATATTTTCGTAAACCTGCTGCTCTGACCGGCGTGTTTCCAAGTTCGATAGTGCTAAGGCTATAAAGACGCCCGAAAATGTGGCGACTGCGCCGACGGACAAGGACCAGAAGTCAGAATATGTATCTCGCCAATGCTTAAGCCTCGAACTGAGACAAACTGCACCAGTGCCGATCAGCGCAATGAGGGGGAGAAGGATGTATATCGTTTCCCTGAATTCCATGCAGCCAATGTCCTGTTCGTAAGGGTATTAGTTGCGCCGGTTTAAAAAGGCGGCAGTTCAATCGTCCTCTCCCAGCATGTCTTCGGGGCGGACCAGGCGGTCGAAATCTTCGCCGCTCAGGGTGCCCAGGGCGACCGCCGCTTCGCGCAGGGTCGTGCCGTCCTTATGGGCTTTTTTGGCGATTTCCGCAGCTTTGTCGTAGCCGATATGCGGGTTGAGGGCGGTGACCAGCATCAGCGAATTGTTGAGGTGGCGCTGAATGACCTCGGTGTTCGGCTCGATCCCCTTCAACAGGCGGTCCGTGAAGCTGACCATGGCGTCGGACAGCAGGCGGATCGATTCCAGATGGGTCGCGACGATCACCGGCTTGTAGACGTTGAGCTGCAGGTGCCCGTGGCTGGAGGCGAAAGTGACGGTCACGTGGTTGCCCATGACGCGGGCGGCGACCTGGGTCAGGGCCTCGGCCTGGGTCGGGTTGACCTTGCCCGGCATGATGGAAGACCCCGGCTCGTTGGCGGGCAGGATCAGTTCCGCCAGACCTGAGCGCGGGCCGGAGGCCAACAACCGGATGTCGTCGGCGATCTTGTGGTTGGTGACGGCGATGGTGTTCAGCTTGCCCGACAGGTTGACCAGGGCGTCATGCGCGGCCAGGGCATAGAACTTGTCAGGGCAGGGGCGGAAGGGAAGACCGGTAAGGTCCGCCGCCGCCTCGCAGAAGGCCGCGTCGAAGCCCTGGGGCGCGTTGATGCCCGATCCGACGGCAGTGCCGCCCTGGGCCAGTTCGTAGATTTGCGCCAACGACTTGTGCAGGCGCTCAATGTTCTGGCGGGTCTGATGAGCATAGGCCCCGAATTCGGAACCCAGGCGCAGCGGCGTCGCATCCTGAAGGTGGGTGCGGCCGATCTTGATCACGTCGTGGAAGGCCTTGGCCTTTTCCAACAGCACCGCTTCCATCCCTTCCAAGGCTGGCAGCAGGCGGTTATGGCATTCGATCGCCAAGGCGATGTGCATGGCCGTCGGCATCGAATCGTTGGACGACTGCGACATGTTGACGTGGTCGTTCGGATGGACGGGATTTTTGGAGCCGAGGACGCCGCCCAAGATCTCGATCGCCCGGTTGGCGATGACCTCGTTCAAATTCATGTTGGTTTGGGTGCCCGATCCGGTCTGCCAGACGGGCAGGGGGAAATGATCGTCCCACTTGCCTTTGGCGACCTCGCCTGCGGCCTGATCGATGGCGTTGCCCAGTTTGGGGTCGAGCTTGCCAAGCTTCATGTTGGCCCGCGCGGCGGATTGCTTTTGCCGGGCGAAAGCGCGGATCAGGGCCCGCGGCATGGTGCCTTCGCCGATCGGGAAGTTTTCCAGGGCGCGTTGGGTCTGCGCCCCCCAATAGCGGTCGGCGGGAACCTGTACCTCGCCGATGGTGTCTTTCTCGATGCGGTGGGTGGATGCTGAATCAGGCATGGCGGCGTCTCGTCCCATTATTTCGTGTCGAATATCCATACGCCGTCCCAGGCTCCGGGCGGCGCTTTTTTTCGAAGATGGGCGATGCGCTCCAGATATACAAGCGAAGGACGATCTTCGGGCATTTCAGCTAGGACGGCGCCAAACGCCGCCTCGGCCCGGTCCCAATCCTGTTCACGGTAGGCGGCAAGCCCGTTTTGAAAGGCTGTTCGAACCTTCTCGTTGTCGGTTTCGTCATGCGGGGTTAGCTCGAAAACCCGCGCCGGTTGGCTCTTTCCCTTCACCCGGATCAGGTCGATTTCCCGGGTGGAGAGGGGCTCCCCGGCCAAGTCGCGGGTCCGTTCCGCGATCAGGATGCGGGTGCCATAGGCCTTGTTGGCGGATTCCAGCCGTGCCCCCAGATTGACCGGATCGCCGATCACGGTGTAACTGCGCGCGGCCTTGGACCCCACTGTGCCGACGACCATGGGGCCGGACGAAATGCCGATCCGGATGTCGATGGGAAAACCCGCCAGGGCGTCGCCGCAGACCCGGCCCAGGTCGGCGCGCAGATCGTCCAGCCGTGCGACGGCATCCAGCGCCGCCTCGCAGGCCAAGCGTGCTTGGTCCGTGTCAGCGGTGAACGGCGGCCCCCAATAGGCCATCACGGCATCGCCCATGAATTTGTCGATCACGCCCTGATGGTTGCCCACGGCTTCTGTCATATGGCCGAAAAAGACATTCACCAGATTGACCAGATCGTCCGGCGGCAGGGATTCCGAGATCGCGGTAAAGCCCTGCAGATCGGCGAACAGCACGGTCATCTCCCGGCGCTCGCCGCCCGGTTCCACGAACTCAGGATTATCGACCAGATCGGCGACGATGCGCGGATCCATGTATTTGCCGAAGGTATCTTTGATCCGTTCCTTCAGGCGCAAACCGCCGACCATGGTGTTGAAGGCCACGGTCAGCTCGCCGATTTCGTCTTCGGTGCGTTTCTCCAGGGCGACGTCCAGGTCCCCGGCCTCGACCGCGCGGGTGCCGCCGACCAGATTGCGGACCGAGCGCACCAGCCCGGATGTGACCATGACCGAGAACAACAGGCCGAGCAGCACCGCCAGTCCGGTCAGGACGGAATTGAGGATTAAAATAACCCGCTCGTCCTTTTCCGCCTGCGCCACCGCGCGGTCGGACATTTTGGTTACATGGTCGCGCAGGCCGTCGAGGTGATCGTCAATGGCGCTTTGATGCTCGGACAGCATCGGAAACGCTTTGCGAAAGGCAGCCCGGTCGCCGGACATCAGCATTTCCACCAACACGATCCCGTGCGAGGTGAACTTGCCGACCTGTTTACGGATGGTGTCGAGGTCCCTATCCAGCATCTGGACGACCTGTTGCCGGGTGACGTGGGATTTGGCTTCTTGGTCCAACAGCCGCCGCGCCGCCGAAAATTCCTCGGCGACTTCGTTGGTCAGACGCATGAACCGTTTGCGGATGGGCAGGATATCGGCGAGGTCGTCGCTTTCGCCGCTGTCTTCGCTGAAGGCCAGCAACTGGTCCATCAGGAGGCCTTGTTCCAGAACCCGCACGTTGACGCGGGCCATGGCTTCCGATGTGGGAACTTGAAGCGTCGCCACCGTATGCAGGTGGCGACGCAGGTCCGAGATGTAACTGACGGAAACGGCGGCGACGACGATCATCAGCGCCAGGATCACGGCGGCGATGGAGAAGATTTTCTGTCCAACGCTCAACCGCATGGGGCTAGGCCTCCGTTTCCGGAACCCGGTTAGGTCGGGCCGGGGTTACGCCGCCTTCGGTCGTTTGAATTCGGCGAAGAAGTCGTTGCCCTTGTCGTCGACGACGATGAAGGCGGGGAAGTCCTTGATCTCGATCTTCCAGATCGCTTCCATGCCCAACTCGGGATATTCGAGCAACTCGACCTTGGTGATGCAATCCTTGGCCAGACGCGCCGCCGGACCGCCGATGGAGCCCAGGTAGAAGCCGCCGTGCTTTTTACAGGCGTCGGTGACCTGCTGCGAGCGGTTACCCTTGGCCAGCATCAGCATGGAGCCGCCCGCGGCCTGGAACTTGTCGACGTAGGAATCCATGCGGCCCGCCGTGGTCGGCCCGAACGAGCCCGAGGCATAGCCTTCCGGCGTTTTGGCCGGACCGGCATAATAGACGCCATGATCCTTGAAGTACTGGGGCAGGCCTTCGCCCGCATCAAGCCGTTCCTGCAGCTTGGCGTGGGCGATGTCGCGGGCCACGATCAACGAGCCGGACAGCATCACCCGGGTCTTCACCGGATATTTGCTCAGCTCCTTCAGGACATCCGCCATCGGCCGGTTCAGGTCGATGGACACGACCTCGCCGCCCAGGTCTTCGTGGGTCACTTCCGGCAGGTACTTGGCGGGGTTGGCTTCCAGTTCCTCCAGGAACACGCCGTCCTTGGTGATCTTGCCCTTGGCCTGACGGTCGGCCGAGCAGGACACGCCGATTCCGACCGGGCAGCTGGCGCCGTGGCGCGGCAGGCGGATGACGCGGACGTCGTGGCAGAAATACTTGCCGCCGAACTGCGCACCGATGCCCATGGCGCGGGTCATTTCGAGGATTTTTTCTTCCCATTCGACGTCGCGGAAGGCCTGGCCGAATTCGTTGCCCTGGGTCGGCAGTTCGTCCAGGTACTTGGTCGAAGCCAACTTGACGCTTTTAAGCGTCAGCTCCGCCGAGGTCCCGCCGATGGCGATCGCCAGGTGATAGGGCGGGCAGGCGGCGGTGCCGAGGGTGCGGATTTTCTCGTCGATGAAATCGGTCAAGCGGGCCGGGTTCAACAGGGCCTTGGTTTCCTGGAACAGGAAAGTCTTGTTGGCCGAACCGCCGCCCTTGGCGATGAACAGGAATTTGTAGGCGTCGCCCGGTTCGGCATAGAGCTCGATCTGCGCCGGCAGGTTGTTGCCGGTGTTCTTCTCGTCGAACATGTTCATCGGCGAAACCTGCGAATAGCGCAGGTTGGTTTCGGTGAAGGTCCGCATCACGCCTTCGGCGATGGCGGCTTCGTCGTCGAAACCGGTAAAGACGTTTTGACCCTTTTTGCCCATGACGATCGCCGTGCCCGTGTCCTGGCACATGGGCAGCACGCCGCCCGCCGCGATGTTGGCGTTCTTCAACAGGTCCAGGGCGACGAAGCGGTCGTTGTCCGAGGCTTCGGGGTCGTCGAGGATTTTCTTCAGCTGGGCCAGGTGCGCCGGGCGCAACAGGTGGGAAATGTCGTGAAAGGCCTGCTTCGTCAACTCGGTGATGGCCTCTGGTTCCACGGTCAAGATGGTTCGACCGCCCACTTCCTGGGTGGTGACGCCACCATCGATGATTTTCTTATAGGTGGTTTGATCCGGACCCAGGGGAAACATCGTGTGATGTTCAAAGGTCATCGTAGCAGTCCTCGGCATTTGGTGGGGGGAAGGGGGCTCAAGCGTCGGGCGGCGCGCTGCGCCGTCCGTTTAAAACATCGGTCGTTGGTCCGGTTGCCTCATGGCGCCGGTTACTTCTTGCGAAATTTATCCAGGGCGATGACTTCGCCCATTTTTTCCTCGCCGTCCGCGGCGATGTCGTCCGCCGTCTCGGAATTCGACGCATCCAGCGGGATTTCCTGTTCGTCGTAGACGTCGTCGTCGTCCATGTCGTCATCGTCGGACGAGATCATTTTCAACTGAAGGCCGAAATTGACCGACGGGTCCGAGAATGCGGTGATCGCCCGGAACGGAATGCGCAGGCGCTCGCCCTTGCCCTTGAAGTACAGGGTGACCTCGAACGCGTCCTGGTCGACGTGCAGGTTTTCGTACTGATGTTGGATGACGATGGTCATCTCTTCCGGATGCTGGTCGTGCAGATAGGGCGGCACGACCACGCCGGGGTCTTCCATGCGGAAGGTGATGTAATAATGGTGTTCGCCCGGCAAACCTTCGCGCGCGGCGTGGGCCAGGGCGTTGCGGATCACGGTGCGCAGCGCATCCTCGATCCAGATGTCGTATCTCAGCGGGCTGTCTTCCATGCCCCCTTATTAGCAGGGTTCTGGACCCTGAGTCTTGGCCTAAGTGGGTGAAAGTTTCACGTATATGTACGGATGGGCGGACAAGGCTTGCACCCGCTTAATAACCCATTGGAATTTTGGCCTGAAATGAAGTGGGCGGCTTCTGTTGCCAGGTGCCGCCCGAACCCCGTTGTCGTTATGGCGTGTTAGGCCGCGACAGCAAGTGCTTCCGTGTTGTCGTTGGCACTTATAAAAATAGCCCGGTAACGGTGGTACCATGCCGAGCGCAAACTTAGCCTTTACTACACGCGTCGATCCTATTTCGCCCCCATCACAAACCGCGTCGACTGGTTGAACCGGAATTCCGAATGGTTCAACGCGGCTTATGGTGGAGGCGCCGGGTACCGCCCCCGGGTCCGCAGTGCTTATTCCGTTAAGCGTTTAGCGCCATAGCCGGACGAACCGGCAGGCCTAATATGGGGATATCAGACCGATTGCGCAAGTCGCCGCAGTGTTTCCATGGTTGCGGCCGGAACGGGGATGCCGTCGGCCCGCCGGGCCGCCAGGTTGCGCATTTCAATTTCGCCCGGCAACAGCACTTCGCCGCCCGCATGGAACGGCGCCGTAGTTTTGATTCGGTCGCGGAAATCGGCCATGCGCCGGTCGTATTCCGCCGCCCCCAACAGGCGCGCCGGGTCCAGGGCGATGAAGAAATGGGATGTGCCCTGGGGGCCGTCTTCGTCCCACATCTGCCGGGTCTGGTTCAGGTATTCGCCGCCGGACAGCAGCCCCGACAGGATATCGACCATCAGGGCCATGCCGTAGCCCTTGTGCCCGCCCATGAATTGGATGAAGCCGTCGAGCCCCGCCGCCGGGTCGGTGGTCGGGTTGCCGTCCTTGTCCAGCGCCCAGCCGAGAGGCATGGGTTCGCCCGCGTCGCGCAGTTTGCGCATCTTGCCGCGCGCGGCGACGCTTTGCGCCATGTCCAAAATGAACGGCATCGCGGCCCCGATGGGATCGCCCGTCGGGTCGCTGAGCGACCCGGGGGCGGCGCAGCCGAACGGGTTGTTGCCGACCTTCATGTCGCGCCCGCCGAAGGGGGCCAGGGCCGGGGAAGCCCCGGTCCCGGAAATCAGGATCATCCCCGCCTGGGCGGCCAGGAAACCGTAGCTGGCGGTGCCGCCGAAATGGCCCGAGCGGCGCACGGCGACAAAGGCGATGCCTGTCGCCTTGGCTTTTTCGATGGCCAGGTCCAACGCGCGTTGGGCCGGAACCTGCCCCTGGCCGTTGGCCCCGTCGACCACGGCCAGGGCCGGGGCCTTGTCCTCGACGGTGACGGGCGCCCGCGGATCGACGACCCCGGCTTCGATTCGTTTCAGATATTGCTCGACCCGGTGGACGCCATGGGTCGAGACGCCCATCAGGTCCATCAGGATCAGGTGGCGGGCGGTGACGGCGGCGTCGGCGGCGCTCAGGCCCGCGTTTTCATAGGCGCGGGCGGCCAGCGCCGACAATTCGGCTTCGGTGACGGTTTCGGTGTTGGACATGGAGGTCTCCCAAGATAGGCGATTCGGTTTTTTGCGATCCTGGGCGCGACGGCGGGGGTCGTCAATCCTTGGCCTTTCCAGGGCTTACGCGATGTCTGTATTTCCAGGGCGGGGATGAGTACCATCGCCGCCATGCAACAGTACCTTGATCTCCTGCGCCGGGTGCGCACCGAAGGCATCATGCGCGGCGACCGCACGGGCACGGGCACGCAAAGCGTGTTCGGCCATCAGATGCGGTTCGATCTGGCGGCGGGGTTCCCCTGCCTGACGACCAAGAAGCTGCACCTGAAATCGATCATTCACGAACTGCTGTGGTTCCTGGCGGGCGATACCAACATCAAGTACCTGAAGGACCACGGCGTCTCGATCTGGGACGAATGGGCGGATGAGAACGGCGAGTTGGGCCCGGTCTACGGCCATCAATGGCGCTCCTGGCCGACCCCCGACGGCGGAACCATCGACCAGATTTCGAATATCCTGAAGTCGATCCGCAACAATCCCAATTCGCGGCGGCATATCGTCTCGGCCTGGAACGTGGCCGAAGTCGACAGCATGGCGCTGCCGCCGTGCCACTGCCTGTTCCAGTTCTATGTCGCCGACGGCAAGTTGTCGTGCCAGCTGTATCAGCGGTCCTGCGATATCTTCTTAGGCGTGCCGTTCAACATTGCATCCTATGCCTTGCTGACCATGATGGTGGCGCAGGTCACGGGCCTGAAAGCGGGGGATTTCGTCCATACCCTGGGGGATGCGCATCTCTACGTGAACCACCTGGACCAAGCCGATGAACAACTGACCCGCGATCCGCGGCCCCTGCCGGAAATGTGGATCAACCCCGAGGTCACGGACCTGTTCGCCTTCCGGTTCGAGGATTTCGAGCTGCGCGGCTACGATCCGCTGCCTCATATCAAGGCCCCGATTGCGGTTTAGGGACGGATAGGGATGTTTGCCGATTGCCCCGTGACCCTTGTCGTCGCCATGGCCGAGAACCGCTGCATCGGGCGGGACAACATGCTGCCCTGGCATATCCCGACGGATCTGAAACGGTTCAAGGCCGTGACCATGGGGCATCCCATGATCATGGGGCGCAAGACGTTCCTGTCCATCGGGCGGGTGCTGCCGGGGCGGCCCAACATCATCGTCACCCGTGACCGGGATTTCCGGGCCGAGGGTGCCGAAATCGTCCATTCCCTGGAAGACGCCCTGGCCGCGGCCAAGGCCCATGGCACGGGCGAGATCATGGTCATCGGCGGGGCCGATATCTTCGGCCAGGCCCTGCCCATCGCCGACAAGCTGGATATCTGCCACGTCCACGCCGAGGTGCCGGGCGATACCTTCTTTCCGGAGATCGATCCGGACCAATGGACCGAGGCTTCGCGGGAAGACCACAATCCGGACCAATCGGATGGCCCGTCTTACAGCTTCGTGGTGTATAATAAGGGGTGATGGGGGTTTTTGAGTTCCGCGGAGGAGCAGGCCCATGCCCAAGTTTTCAATGAAACAGGATTTGAACGTCGCCGCCGACCAGGTCTGGAACCTGATCGGGCGTTTTAACGCCTTGCCCGATTGGCATCCGGGGGTCGAGGCGGCTGAGTTGAAGAACGCCGGTCAGGTTCGCAAGCTGGCCCTGGCGGGCGGCGGCACGATCATCGAAAAGCTGGAAAAGGTCGACGACAAGACGCGCACCTATTCCTACACCATCGAGGACAGCCCCCTGCCGGTGAAGAACTACCGCGCCGAACTGACCGTCCATGACGATGGCGAGGGCGCGTCGTCGGTCGAATGGACGGCCGAGTTCGAAGCTGCGGGCGTGCCGGAGAACGACGCCATGAAGGCGATCCAGGATGTCTATCAAAGCGGCCTGGACAACCTTCAGAAGATGTTCGGCGCCTGATGCGATATCTGGTGGAGCGGCCTGCCGTTCGTCGTTAGACTTTCGCCTTCCAACATTCCGGCGTTCCCGCGCGGGGATGGCCCGCGCGGCGGCGCCCAGCGGGAGGCGGACATGGTGGAGAGGGACGGGCAGGCTACCGGGCGACGGGCGATCATTCTGATCCCGGGCCTGGAAGAAGCAGAAAAGTCGGAAAAACGGGACTTGTTGGTCGCCAATCTGGTGACCATCGAGGGGCGCCGCCTGCGCGTTGACGGAACGGTGCAGGTCGGAGCGGAGGCAGGCGTTCGCCTTCGGGCCGAGCCACTGCGGGGCGATGTCGATGCCGTTGCCCGGGAATTGGACGTGTTCGAAGCCTATTGGACGGACATGACCGTTAAATCCCAGGAACAAGGGCTGAAGCACAAACTGCGCCTGGGTTTCAGCCTCCTGTTCTTTTGGGTGTTCAGCTATCGGTTTTGGGGGGCGTTTTCGATCTCTCGCTGGATGACCCTGGGCATGCTCGCCAGCGGCGGCCTGATGTGCTTGTGGTTCCTGTCGCTTGCCGTGTTGGCGGCCAATGCCTTGTCGGTGCAGGACCTGGTGCCCGCCGAACTGCAATCCAGTCCGACCGTGACCAAGGGCGTGACCTGGGCCAAGGAAACCCTGGGCAGTGTGGCCTCGACCGAATTTTGGGGGGTGATAACCCTGCTTCTGGCCATGGTTCCGGTCGAGACGGGGATCAAGATCGCGGCCTTCACCAAGCATTACCTGCAGGACGTGCCGGACGAAACCGGGGTCGGCCTGCGGGCGCGGATCCGCAGTCGGGTCACGGCGGTGATCGAAGAGGTGTCGAAATCCGAGGAATATGACGAGATCTTCGTGACCGGGCACAGCTTCGGCACGGTTATCGCGACCGACATTCTGGCCGATTGGCCGCACGAGGCCGACAGGGCCCGGGTGACCTTTGTCACCTGGGGCTCGCCGATGGCGATGTTGCAGTTCCGCTCGGTCTGGCTGCGTGACCAGTTGGCGGCGATTGCACGTCCGGGCGCGGTCGCGCGGTGGTGCGACTTTTGGTCGCCGACGGATTGGCTGTGTAGCCGTGTTCCGGTCGAACAAGGCGGAGCGGTTGAGTTGTCGAGCCGGCGGCTGGCGTTCGAAGCGCCGTTTCACCAGCGCCTGACGGGCGAGACCCACAAGCTCTACTACAAGGAACAGGCGGTGTTGGAATTCCTGGCCGCCCCCTTGCCGCTCGTGGCGGAAGAGGGCGTCGCCGAAGCCTGAGCCCGCCGCCGTTTGAAGCCGTTACTGGAAAACGATCGTCGGGCCGCTTTTGGCGCCTTCGCCGGTGGCTTTCTCGATCCGGGTCCAGACCTCGCGGGCGATTTCGCGATATTTCTTCGCGTGTTCGCCTTCCGGCACCGAAACGACGATCGGCGTGCCGCCGTCTGCGTTGGTGCGGATGTCCAGATGCAGCGGGACCTCGCCCAGGAAGTCGACGCCCAGGCGGTCGGCTTCCTGACGGGCGCCGCCGTGGCCGAAGATTTCCGTCCGTTCGCCGCAGTTCGGGCAGGCGAAATAGCTCATGTTTTCGACAATGCCGAACACCGGCACGTCGACCTTGCGGAACATGTTCAGGCCCTTGCGGGCGTCCAGCAGGGCAATGTCCTGCGGGGTCGAGACGATCACCGCCCCGGTCAACGGCACGCGCTGCGCCATGGTTAATTGGGCGTCGCCGGTGCCCGGCGGCATGTCGACCACCAGAACGTCCAATTCGCCCCAATTGACGTCGCGCATCATTTGCTCCAGCGCCGATTGAACCATCGGGCCGCGCCAGATCATCGGCGTTTCCTCGTCGACCATGAAGCCCATGGACATGACCTTCACGCCGTAATTTTCCATGGGGTCCAGGGTCTTGCCGTCCTTCGACGACGGCTGGCCGGTGATGCCCATCATGCGCGGCATCGACGGGCCGTAGATATCGGCGTCGAGCAGGCCGACCTTCTTACCTTCGGCAGCCAGGCCCAGGGCCAGGTTGACGGCGGTGGTCGATTTGCCGACCCCGCCCTTGCCCGAGGCGACGGCGATGATCGAGCGCACGCCCGGCAGCATGTCGGCCCCGGCCTGCGGCGCTGGGCCGCGGTCCTGAGCGGGACCATGCCCGCCCGGGCGGCCCTGGCTTTGCGGCGGGGGCGGGGCGGCGTTGCCGCCCTTGCGCTCGGCCGTCAGCACGGCGGTCACGGTCAGAACGCCATCCAGGGCATGGACCGTTTTTTCCGCCTGTTTGCGGACTTCTTCCATTTCGCCGGCGCGGGCCGGATCGATTTCGATGGCAAAGGCGACATGGCCGTCCTTTTCCTGAAGGCCCTGGATCATCCGGGCCTCGACCAGATTCTTGCCCGTGACTGGGTCGGTCACGGTGGCCAATGCCTCCAGAATCGTTTGCTGGTTTGTCTGCGCCATCCTTGAAATCTCCGGGTTATAAGCCGATATTCGCCGTGCGTCCGGGTTAATGCCCCATCGACGGGTGTTGATGCAAGTCCGCGCTGAGGTGTGGACGGGTATCTTCGGGCGCGGGAAGATAAAGCAAATGGCGTTCCGGACCCGGATTACAAGGGCCGGAAGGCGCGAAACGGACCGCCCATAGGGGCGGCATGTAACGGAAGAACAGAGAGGTAATCCCGGAAAATGGCCTGGAGACCACAAGGCGGAGGCCCCTGGGGGGGCGGCGGAGGCGGCGGTGGCCCTTGGGGCGGCGGCGGCGGAAACGGCGGCGGCGGTGGACCCCGTGGCGGCGGCCCGAACCCACCCGACATCGAGGAACTGCTGCGTAAAAGCCAGGACAGCATGAAAAAATTCATGCCGGGCGGCGCCGGTGGTGCGAAAGGCGTGGTCGTCGGCCTGCTGATCGCCGTGGCGCTGTGGCTGGGGCTGACGGTTCCGTACCGTATTCAGCCGGGCGAACAGGGCGTCGAGCTTATGTTCGGTGAATTCGTCAAGCGCACCGGGCCGGGTCTGAACTTCTGGTTCCCCACCCCGATCGGCGAAGTCATCAAGGTCAACGTTGAAAACACCAACACCATCAACGTCGGCTTCCGTGGCGGCAATACCATCGGCCGGACCACCAGCTCGCGCGATGTGACGTTGGAAAGCATGATGCTGACCGGCGACCAGAACATCGCCGACATCGATTTCATCGTGCAGTGGCGTATCAAGAACGCCGCCGACTTCCTGTTCAACATCCGCGACCCGGAAGGCACCATCAAGGTCGCCGCCGAAAGCGCGATGCGTGAAATCGTCGGTCGCACGACGCTGGAAGAAGCCATCACCAAAAATCGTGGCGGCGTCGAACAGCAAACCCGCGATCTGCTGCAGAAAATCCTGGACGATTACGGCGCCGGGATCGCGATCGCCGAACTGAAGATGCAGAAGGCGGACCCGCCGAAGGAAGTCATCGATGCCTTCAACGACGTGCAGCGCGCCCGGCAGGACCAGGAGCGCTCGGTCAACGAAGCCGTGGCCTACCGCAACAACGTGGTGCCGCGGGCCAAGGGTGACGCCGACAAGCTGATCGCCGAGGCGACGGCCTACAAGGAACAGATGATCAAGGACGCGCAGGGTGAAGCCGAACGCTTCCTGTCCGTCTACAACGCCTATCTGACCAACAAGCAAGTGACCAAGCGTCGCCTGTATCTGGAACGCATGCAGGACATCCTGTCGACCGCCGACAAGATCATCCTCGACGAAGGCAAGAACGGCTCCAAAGTCGTTCCTTATCTGCCGCTCAACGACCTGCGTAAGTCCCAGGGAGGCGCCAAATGAAACGCTCGGCTCTACTCATCCTCGCGGTGATCGTCGGTGTTGCCGGCATCTGCGCCTTCAGCGCCATGTACACCGTGCGTCAGGATCAGCAGGCGCTGGTTCTGCAATTCGGTAATCCGGTCGGTGTCGAACGCACCCCGGGTCTGAAGTTCAAAATGCCGTTCATCCAGAACGTCGAATACTACGATCGGCGCATTCTGGATCTCGATCCGCCGGTTCAGGAAGTCATCCTGGCCGACCAAAAGCGCATCAACGTCGATGCCTTCGCGCGGTATCAGATCGTCGATCCGCTGGAGTTCCGCAAACGCGCCGGCACCGACGCCAACTTCCGCAACGTGTTCGGCGGCCGTCTGAACGCAGGCATCCGCGCCGAAATCGGCAAGATCCTGCTGCCCGACATGCTGACTGAAAAGCGGTCCGAGGTCATGGACCGCATCGCCAACCTGCTGCGGGCCCAGGCCCCTGAATTCGGGGTCAAGGTCATCGACGTCCGCATCGGGCGTACGGACCTGCCGGAAGCGACCTCGCAGGCGGTGTTCAACCGCATGCGCTCCGACCGTATCGCCGAGGCCGCGGAACTGCGCGCCAAAGGCGAAGAGCAGAAGACGCGTATTCAGGCCGAGGCCGACCGCGACAAGGTCGTGATCCTGGCCGAAGCCCGCCGCAAGTCGGAAATCCTGCGTGGTGAAGGCGATGGCGAACGGACCCGCATCCTGAATGCCGCCTACGGCAAGGATGCCGAGTTCTTCGACTTCTATCGTTCCCTGGATGCCTTGAGTGCCGCGGTCAACCCCGGCACGTCCATGGTTCTCAGCCCGGATTCCGAGCTGTTCCAGTTCTTCAACGCGCTTAAGGACGGCACGTCCCGCGCCCGCTGACGCGGGCCGGGGCCGTCCCGGTATTCGGCGGGGCGGCTTGGCTGGAACGGTCGGCATGAAAGACCTTTATACGGCATTGGGTCTCGTCCTCGTGATCGAGGGCGTGACCTATGCCCTTTTCCCCGAAGGCATGCAGCGGGCGATGACCGCGATGCGGGAAATGGCCCCTGGTGCATTGCGCATGGCGGGGCTGTTCGCCGCGGTGTTGGGTGTTGTCATCGTCTGGCTGATCCGAGGTTAGATTGAGGGCGCGACCGGAAATCGAATTTTGCCGGAACCTGGTCGCAACTGCCCAAAACATACCGGGGTGAGGCCATTGTACGGCCATATTCCCAGGCAAAATCAAAGGCTACCCCAAGGGCGGCATTTCAAACGCCCTTATTCGCTCACTGTTTAATATTCGCGGGGTCCGTGTCATGATCCCCACGCCGTGGTTCCCACGCCGTGCCCCCCATGCCTAGAATTCCCAATGGCATGGTCCCGCATGTGACGGAAAGACAAGGTGTTCAGATGAAAGAGATTCGTCTAACCAAACAGGACGCGCCGATCGCCGCAGCCGACGACCGCGCACCCCTGCGGATGGCGCGTATCAGCGCGATGATCACGGCGGTCGTGTTTGCCGCCATGGTAATGATGACGGCGGCGGCCCATGCCCGCCCCGCCCCGGAAGGTTTCGCCGATCTGGCGGAAAAGCTTCTGCCCTCGGTGGTCAATATTTCGACCACGCAGACCATCGAAAGCCGCGGTTTCGAAATGCCGCAGCTGCCGCCTGGATCGCCGTTCGAGGACTTCTTCAAGGAATTCTTCGACCGTGGCCAGCCCAACGGCAAGCCGCAGGCGCGTAAGGCGACTTCGCTGGGTTCCGGCTTCATCATCGACGACAACCACGTGGTGACCAACAACCACGTGATCCAGGACGCCGATGAGATCGAGGTCATTCTGCAGGACGACACCCGCCTCAAGGCGGAACTGGTCGGCCGCGATCAGAAGACCGACATCGCGGTGCTGAAGGTCGACCTCAAAGGTCAGAAGTATCACGCCCTCAGCCTCGGCGATTCCGAGAAATCCCGCGTCGGCGACTGGGTCGTCGCGATCGGTAACCCGTTCGGCCTGGGCGGTACGGTCACGGCCGGTATCATCTCGGCCCGCGGTCGAGATATCTCCGCCGGCCCGTACGACAACTTCATTCAGACCGATGCCTCCATCAACCGGGGCAACTCGGGCGGCCCGCTGTTCAACATGACCGGCGAAGTCATCGGCATCAACACGGCCATCTTCTCGCCGTCCGGCGGCAGCGTCGGCATCGGCTTCGCCGTGCCCATGTCCACCGCCAAGCCGGTTATCGCCCAGCTGATCAAAAGCGGTCAGGTCAAGCGCGGCTGGTTGGGTGTGCATATCCAGCAGGTCACGCCGGAAGTCGCCGAAAGCCTGGGCCTGAAGGAGCCGACCGGTGCGCTCGTCGCCCAGGTCGTTGACGAAGGTCCCGCCGCCAAGGGCAAGATCCAGCGTGGCGACGTGATCCTGAAGTTCAACAACCGCAAGGTTCACGAAATGCGCAAACTGCCGCGCATCGTCGCCGACACCGCTGTGGGCGTCGAAGTGCCGGTCGAAGTCTGGCGCGAGAACAAGAAGGTCGATCTGAAGGTCAAGGTCGGTGAACTGCAGGAAGAGCAGACCCAGGTCGCGGCCCGCACCGAAAAGGGTGCCGACGGTCCGGTCAAATCCAAGGTCGTCGACGATCTGGGCCTGACCCTGTCCGCCATCACCGGCAGCGCCATCCAGGAATTCAAGCTGGGTGACGACGCCAAGGGTGTTCTGGTGACCGATGTCAACGGCACCGGCCCGGCGGCGGAAAAGGGCGTGCGTCCCGGCGATTTGATCGTCGAGGTCGGGCAGGAAGAAGTCGCCTCGCCCGAGGACGTGGTCCGCAAGGTCAAGGAAGCCCGCGACGCCGGACGGAAATCCGTGCTGTTGCTGGTTCAGGGACAGAACGGCCTGCGCTTCGTGGCGATCCGCCTCGGCAACGGCTGATCCTATCCGACACGACTGAAATGGAGACGGCGCCCTTGGGGCGCCGTTTTCATGTCTGGAATGGGTGGTGATTTCAACCGGTGACGAAGTCGTCCCGGCGATAGCCCTGGGCATAGAGCAGGCCGCTCAGGTCGGCGTGGTCCAGCTTGACCCGCGCCGCGTCGCGCAGGATCGGCTTGCCGCGATAGGCGCAGCCCAGACCCGCCGCCTGGATCATTTCCAAGTCGTTGGCTCCGTCGCCGATGGCCGCCGTGTCGGCCAGGGCCAGGCCCCGTTCCGTCGCCAGCTTGACCAGGGCCTCGTATTTGGCCGAGCGGCCCAGGATCGGCTCCACCACCTTGCCGGTCAGCTTGCCGTTTTCGATTTCGAACTCGTTCGCCATGTTGGTGTGGAAGCCCACCCGATCGGCAATGCGCGAGGTGAAATAGGTGAACCCGCCGGAAACCAGCGCCGTCATCGCGCCCGCCGCCGCCATGGTGCGGACCAGGGTTTCCGCGCCGGGTGACAATTCGACCTCGTCATAGGCCGTCTTCAGCGCCGTTTCGGACAGGTCGGCCAGCATGGCGACGCGCTCGCGCAGGGCGCCGGCGAAATCCAGTTCGCCGCGCATGGCGCGGTCGGTGATATCGGCGATGATCTCTTCCTTGCCCGCGATCCGTGCAATGTCGGTCAGGGTCTCTGACGTGACGATGGTCGAATCCATGTCGGCGAGCAGCAGCATCTTGCGCCGGCCTTCGGCGGCTTGGGCGACGACGTCGATGGTTTTGCCGGCGACGACCTGTCGTGCGGCGGCGTCGGCTTGGTCCGGAACCAGGCCCTCGAAGCCTAGATCGCAGGCCTGTCCCTCGCATAACCAATCGGGACGACCGGTTTCCGCGCCGAGCGCCTTGAGCCGCGTCGCCGCCTCGGCGACAATGCCCGCATCCAGTTCGCCGCCCTTGGCGGCAATCAGCGTAACGACAAATTCCATGTTAGATCCGATCCGGCGACGGTTGAGCGATGGGGGAGGGAAAGTGACCGATTTTCAAGACCCTGAAAACCCCCCGCAGTGTGAAAATTCCGCGCCCGTGGTGATCGTTACCGGGCCGACGGCGGGTGGCAAGTCGGGTCTGGCCCTGGCCTTGGCGCAGCGCTTGAACGGGGTCATCGTCAATGCAGACAGCATGCAGGTCTATCGCGACCTGCGCGTTCTGACGGCCCGTCCGAGCGAGGCAGAGGAATCCCTCGCCCCGCATCGCCTGTTCGGGGTGCTGGGCGCCGAGGAGCGATGCTCGGTCGGGCGCTGGTTGGAGTTGGCGGTCGAGGCGATAGCCGCGACCCGCGCCGAGGGGCGCCTGCCGATCGTCGTCGGCGGTACCGGCATGTATCTGAAAGCGCTGACCCAGGGGCTGGCCCCCGTGCCCGAGGTTCCGGAAGCGGTCACGGCGGAATCGACGGCGCTATATGAAAACCTCGGCGGCGAAGCGTTTTGTGATCGCTTGGCCGCACTCGATCCTGAGGCGGCGCAAACACTCCCGCCGGGCGACCGGCAGCGCCTGATCCGCGCCCATGCCGTGGCGGTCGCCACCGGGCAGACCCTGGCCGCGTGGCAGGCGGCGCATCCCGAAGACGGACCCGTGGCCGGGCCGTTCTTTACGATATTGGTGTTGCCGCCGCGTTCGGCGCTTTATGCCTCTTGCGACGGGCGGTTCACCGAGATGCTTGACCAAGGGGCCGTGGAAGAGGTCGAAGCCCTGATGGCGCGGGGGCTGGACCCGTCCTTGCCCGGCATGCGCGCCGTCGGTGTGCGGGAGCTTGCCGCCGCCATGGCCTGCGAGATGACTTGGGGCGAGGCTGCGGAGAAATCCCGCCAAGCGACCCGCAATTACGCCAAGCGCCAGATGACCTGGTTCCGCCATCAATTGCATCCCGACTTGGTTCTGGAGCGTGGCGGACCGGAGGCAATGGTCCAGGTTCTGGACCATCCGCGGTTTGCCGCGCTTGTCAGGAACGTGTAAGCCCGAAAGAGGATGCTAAAGGCGTCGGTGGCGGGGTGCCTCATTCTCGCCACCTCGGTCATTCAGCCTTGCAGCCGAACATTCCGGGTTGGTCGTCCATTGTCGGGCCGCCGGTGTTTTTCGTAATTGCCGATCAGCGGTCGTGAAACGTGTCTGAAAAATCTCCTCATATCCTTGTCGTCGAAGACGACCCGATGGTTCGGTCGTTCCTGTGCGCGATCCTGGAGAACGAGAATTTTCAGGTGACCGAAGCCAATACCGGGGCAGCGATGTTCGAGGCCCTGGAGGGCCGGAATTTCGACGTCATCGTATTGGACATCATGTTGCCCGACGGCAATGGGGTTGAGTTCGCCCGGACCCTGCGGCGAACATCGAACCTGCCGATCATTTTCGCGACGGCGGTGTCGGATACGGATACCCGCCGCCACGCCATCGGGCTGATGCAGGTCGACTATGTGACCAAGCCGTTCGATGCCAAGGAACTGTTGCTGCGCATTCGGAACATTCTGACCATGGCGCCGGTCATGGAAGACCCGAATGCCCGCGATCTGCCCAAGCCTATTCCCGTGGACGCGACGCCCTGGTACCGGGCCCCCTTGATCTGGGGGCCAGCGCTGGCGTTTCTGGTGATCGTCGTCGGTGGGTTGTTCCTGATCCCGGGTGAACAAGACACCGCGACTTTGCAGCAGGAATTACATGCCCGGCAGGAAGCCGAGGCCGCCGGCGGGGCCGCCACAGGGGGCGGGGCGGGAACGGCCACACCGCAATCCGGCGTGGTTCTGAGCGACGCCGAAGCGCCTGGCGAGGCGGGTGGGGCGATCCCCGGCGCTACTGGTACGGCCGGCGCTGCCGCGGGGACCGATCCCAACCTGTCCCCGGCCGAAATCGCCGAGCAAAAAATCAACGAAGCCTGCGGCGAACTTCCGGTCAGTGAGTTCTGGAACAACAATTCGGTCAAACGCATCCTGCGCTATGTCCGTTTCGTACATCGCGGCGATTGGGGCGAATACCTGCAAACCTGGGTTGAGCGTTTGAAGAACGTGCAGGACCTGCAGGCGACAGGGAAGCCGATCGAACTGCAGAAAAAGAACATCGTGCTGTCGGGCAAGGACCTGGAGCGCTATGTCGAATTGATGGAACGTCGGGTTCGCTTCGTGCGCTGCGCGGGCCAGATCATCCAGACGACCAAGTAGGTTGCGGTAGGGCAAGAACGGACGCGAAATTTTATTTCGTCATTAAGCCAAAAAACTTGCCGTTTATTGCATTTTAACTGTTGACCCCCCATAACCCCTTCATTAAGTTCCGGGGCTCCCCGGCGAACCCCGATTCGCTGGGCTTTTTGCGGCGGGCGTCGACCATCAGTCGTTTCGCCGTACGGACTTTTCACGACAGCCGAAGCGGCCCTGGGTCGCCTAGGAAAACCCATGTGGGTAGGGCGCTTTCATGATCGGCATGGGGCGCGACAGCCGGACGGACATAGGTCCGTCGCGGCGTAAGAGGACAGAGTACGAGGACCTTTAAAGATGGCCAGGAAGAAAATGCAGGGCGCCGAGATCGTGATCGAAGCGCTGAAGGAGCAAGGCGTCACCGAAATCTTCGGATATCCGGGCGGCGCGGTACTGCCCCTGTATGACGCCATTTTCAAGCAGAACCACATCCGTCACATCCTGGTTCGCCAGGAAGGCGGCGCCGTGCACGCGGCGGAAGGTTATGCCCGTTCGACCGGTAAGGTCGGGGTGGTTCTCGTTACCTCCGGTCCCGGTGCGACCAACGCCGTTACGGGCCTGACCGATGCCTTGATGGATTCCATTCCGATCGTCTGCCTGACCGGGCAGGTGCCGACGCATCTGATCGGCAACGACGCGTTCCAGGAATGCGATACCACCGGTATCACCCGCCCGTGCACCAAGCACAATTATCTGGTCAAGGACGTCAAGGACCTGGCCGCCACCGTGCATGAGGCGTTCCACGTGGCGCGCTCCGGCCGCCCGGGCCCGGTCGTGATCGACCTGCCCAAGGACGTGATCATGGCCCTGGGCCAGTACGAGCAGGCCGGTCCGGCCGCCGCCGAGAAATACAATCCCAAGGTCAAGGGCGAACCCGCCGCCATTCAGGAAGCGGTGCGTTTGCTGGCCGGGGCGAAGAAGCCGATCATCTATGCCGGGGGCGGGGTCATCAACTCCGGTCCGAAGGCGTCGAAGCTGCTGAACGATCTGGTCAAGATGTCGGGCGCACCCTGCACCCTGACGCTGATGGGCCTGGGCGCCTATCCGGCCAGCGACAAGCAGTTCGTCGGCATGCTGGGCATGCACGGCACCTATGAAGCCAACATGGCGATGCACGGCTGCGATGTGATGATCTGCGTCGGCGCGCGGTTCGACGACCGTATCACCGGCCGCCTGGATGCGTTTTCGCCCAAATCCAAGAAAGTGCACATCGACATCGACCCGTCGTCGATCAACAAGAACGTACCGGTCGACGTGCCGATCGTCGGCGACGTCGGGCGCGTGCTGGCCGATATGATCCGCGTGTGGAAGGCGCAGAAGCCGAAACAGGATCAGGCCGCGTTGAAGAAATGGTGGGGCCAGATCGACCAATGGCGGGCGCGCAAGTGCCTGGCGTTCGAACAGAAGGGCGACATCATCAAGCCGCAGCACGCCATCCGGCGTCTGTTCGAGTTGACCCAGGGCCGCGAGACCTTCATCACCACCGAGGTCGGCCAGCATCAGATGTGGGCCGCTCAGTATTATAACTTCGACAAGCCCAATCATTGGATGACGTCGGGCGGTCTTGGCACCATGGGATACGGCCTGCCGGCCGCGATGGGCGTGCAGGTCGCGCATCCGGACGCGCTGGTGATCGACATCGCGGGCGAAGCCTCGACCCTGATGAATATTCAGGAAATGTCGTCGATCGCGCAGTACCGCCTGCCGGTCAAGATCTTCATCCTGAACAACGAATACATGGGTATGGTCCGCCAGTGGCAGGAGCTGCTGCACGGCGGGCGTTATTCCGAAAGCTACATGGAAAGTCTACCCGACTTCGTGAAGTTGGCCGAAAGCTTCCATGCCGTCGGCTTGCGTGCGACCAAGGCCAGCCAACTGGACGACGTGATCAAGGAAATGATCGAAATCGACCGTCCGGTGATCGCCGATATCGCCGTGGACAAGGCGGAAAACGTCTTCCCCATGATCCCCTCGGGCGCGGCCCATTTCGAGATGCTTCTCGGCCCCAATGATCAGGCCGAGAAGCCGATTTCGGAAGAAGGCATGGTGCTGGTTTAAACCCGTCCGCAGTTCCCGGTTGATCGCGTTTGTTGACAACCGGGCCCGCAGGGCTAAAACAAGGGCCGCCGCCGTCCGCGCGGCGGCGTTTTCTGGGAGTTCCAAGAGCGTGAATGCACCTTCGAAGGAAGTGAACCGGCACACCATTGCCGTCCTGGTCGATAACGAACCGGGCGTGCTGGCCCGCGTCATCGGGTTGTTCTCCGGTCGCGGCTATAACATCGAAAGCCTGACCGTGGCCGAAACCGACCACGCCGCCGGGCTGTCGCGCATTACCGTCGTCACCTCGGGCACGCCGATGATCATCGAACAGATCAAGGCGCAGCTGGGCCGCCTCGTGCCCGTGCACAAGGTCGCGGACCTGACGCTCGAGGGTGCGCATGTGGAACGGGAACTGGCCTTGATCAAGGTCGTGGGCAAGGGTGAGAAGCGCGTCGAAAGCCTGCGCATCGCCGATATCTTCCGCGCCCGCGCCGTCGACAGCTCCAACAACTCCTTCGTTTTCGAAATCGTCGGCGCCGCCGGCAAGATCGACGCCTTTATCGAACTGATGCAGCCCCTGGGCCTGACCGAGGTCTCGCGCACGGGGGCCGTTGCCATTTCGCGTGGCAACAAGCCCATCTGACAACCAACACTTAAATGAACGACTGATCGGAGAATTTACGAAATGCGTGTCTATTACGATCGCGACGCCGACGTGAACCTGGTGAAGACCAAAAAGGTCGTCATCGTCGGTTATGGTAGCCAGGGCCACGCCCATGCGCTGAACCTGCGGGATTCGGGCGTCAAGGAAGTCGCCGTGGCCCTGCGCCCCGGTTCCGCCAGCGCCAAGACCGCCGAAGCCGACGGCTTCAAGGTGATGGCCGCCGCCGAGGCCGCTGCCTGGGCCGACGTGGTCATGATCCTGACCCCGGACGAAGGCCAGGCCGACCTGTACAACGACCACCTGAAGGATAACATGCGCGAAGGTACCGCGCTGGCCTTCGCGCACGGCCTGAACGTGCACTTCGGCCTGATCGAGCCGCGCCCGGACATGGACGTGTTCATGGTCGCGCCGAAGGGCCCGGGCCACACCGTTCGTTCCGAATATCTGCGTGGCGCCGGTGTGCCGTCGCTGGTCGCCGTTCACCAGAACGGTTCGGGCAACGCCCTGGAAGTCGCCCTGTCCTATGCTTCGGGCCTGGGTGCGGGCCGCGCCGGGATGATCGAAACCACCCTGCGCGAAGAATGCGAAACCGACCTGTTCGGTGAGCAGGCCGTGCTGTGTGGCGGTCTGTCGTCGCTGATCCGCGCCGGTTTCGAAACCCTGGTCGAAGCCGGTTACGCGCCGGAAATGGCCTATTTCGAATGCTGCCACGAAGTGAAGCTGATCGTCGACCTGATCTACGAAGGCGGCCTGGCCGACATGCGCTACTCCGTCTCCAACACGGCGGAATGGGGCGATTACGTCTCCGGCCCGCGCGTCATCGACGACAGCGTCAAGGCCCGCATGAAGGACGTCCTGACCGACATCCAGACCGGCAAGTTCGTCAAGGACTGGATGCTGGAATGCAAGGCCGGCCAGCCGCAGTTCAAGGCCGAACGCCGCCTGTGGGGCGAGCACCAGATCGAGGAAGTGGGCGCCAAGCTGCGTGGCCTGATGCCCTGGCTGTCCGAGAACAAGCTGGTTGCGACCACCAAGAAGTAAGTCGATCCCTCGGATCGAAACGAAAGGGCGCTCCGGTTGGAGCGCCCTTTTTTTGATTCTGAGGGGCAGACGACACCCTCGCGGGCAACTCAGATTAAAGGTTGGCCGAGATATTCGGGGCTTTAATCCAAATCTTGGTGTAACAGCATCGTCCTAAACGCTATCCGCCGGGCTTGGCATGTTTGCCGACAACTCAATCGCTTCATTGGGGTCCTAAAAGGTTGTCCCTCTGATGGGCGATTGTTTGCCTCGCCAAATTTAGCGGACCCTAGCTCTGCTCAGCTTGGGCACTCGGTTACGTCTTAACCCTAATTTTCCCTTCAGAGACACCTCAAAGCCGGAAGCAGCGGCTCTGCTACGAGTTAGGGATGTGAAACAAGGCTTCGCATGAAGCCTCCTTCCACCGCGTCTTATCGCGGATGAGTTCTTGTAACAAACTCTCGGTTTGGTAGCAATGGAAAAGAACGCATCAAGAACGCTTGACGTGCTTCTTCTCGTGCATTGCTCTTGGTTTAGAGAGAAAAGCATTCAGGCCTTGTCCAACGCCATCTCCAACGCCCGCCCGGCGACCACCATGTGGGGGCTCAGGTACATGAAGGCGTTCATGACGTTGGTCAGGTCGGTCGCGTCGTCCAGCGGCGGCGGGCCCGGGTTGCGGGCGCGGGCATTGGCCAGGACTTGGCCGATCAGCGGGGCGCAGCGCGCGGCGAGGTCATGGGTCGCGGCGTCGATCCGGTCCATGGCGGCGTCGATCGCCCCCGTCGCGGCCATGAAGTAATCCGGCCACAGGGCGGCGTGCATATACAGCGTCGGCGGCACGTCGACCCGCTGTCCGCCGATCTCAATCGGCCGGTGCGTCCGGCAGATGGCCAGGACGGCGGCCTTTTGGCCCTCGTCCAATTGGTCCAGGCGGCGCGGCGGCGGTAGGTCGGGCATTGGTGCCGGCGGTGTGAAGGCCGCCTCGGAACACGGCGCTTGCGGCGGCGGCGGGCCGTCGCCGGTCACCAGGCCGCGCACCGCGCCGACGATGGCGAAATTGACCGAATTCATGCGGTTGTAGCTGATCAGCATGTCGCGGATCGACCGGCGCTCGGCATCATCCAGTTGGAACGCAGGCAGGTCGACCGCCGGTTGGTCGTCGACGATCTTCCAGACCTCGCGGCTCGGCCATCCGGCGGCAATGTCCGGGCCGACGGCGGACCATATCCAATCCAACAGGCCCGGATAGATCGCGGAAAAGCGAAAGAACAGCGCCGGGGACCCGGCCCCGGCGGCGGCCATGGCCTGGCGGTAGATGGCCAGGGTGGCGGGGCTTGCCTCGGCGACGGGAACTTGTGGAAAGGCGGTCATGGGCGGTCCAGTTCTGCGGTGGGCGTCAGGCGTCCAGGGCGTCGGCCAGGGCTTCGCCGATCACCACCATATGCGGAATGACGTAGGCGAAGGTGTCGAGCACCCGGATCAGGTCGGTCGTATCGGCAAGCGGCAGGGGGCCCGGCTGGCGTGCCTTGGCCTTGGCCAACATCTGGCCGATCAGCGGGCGGCAGTCTTGGGCCAGGGCATGGGTCGCGGCATCGATCCCGGGCATGGCGGCATCCAGGCGCTCGGCGACGGCCTGCATGAAAACCGGCCAATGGGCGAAATGGCGGTACATGGTCGGCGTCACGTCGATGGCGGCCCCGGCGATCTTGGTATCCGGGATGGTCCGGCAGATCTTGGCGATCGCCTCGGCCAGGCCGTCCGCAAGGCCGTCCATGGGCAGGGGCGGCGGCAGGTCCGGCGGCGGGGCCGGGGGCGTCGCGGGCGCTTCGGCGAAGGGGGTGGCGGGCGGCGGCAGGTCGTCCCCGGCGATCAAGGCCCGGGCCGCGCCGACGGCGACCAGATTGATCGGGTTCATGCGGTTGTAGCTGGTCAGCATATGGCCGACGGTGGCGCGGGAATCAGCGTCGATCCCGGCCGCTGCCAGCTCGCCCCCGATGAACGCGGGCAGGTTCAGGCGCGGCTGTTCGGCGACGATCCGCCAGACCGCGACGCCGGGCCATCCGGCCTCCACATCCGGGCCGACGGCGGCCCAGAACCAATCCAGCAATCCCGGATAGGTCGCCATATGGCGAAAGATCAGCGCCGGGGACCCGGACCCGGCGGCGGTCATCAATTTGCGATAGATGGCGAGGGTCGGGCCGTCGGCATCGGCGAACAGGACTTCGGGGAATTTCGACATGGCGCGAGGTTAGCCATCAGAAATGCTCCCGTCACTTGACAAACGGGTGTCCGGCGTCATTTATTCTCTCTTAAGCCTGTCTTCGTACGATGGTTGTCGTGGGAATGAACCGACAGGCGGCTGGAAAAGACAGATGCAGACGCAGGACATGAACATCGAACAGCGGATTACCGGGGCCGACATGGCCGACCGGGCGCTGTCGCCTGCGCGCACCCTCCTTCCGCTCGGCCTACTCGGCCTAGACCTTCTAGGGCTACGACTTATTCGCCCCTGAGCGAGTAGTGCGGACACCAGGGATTTCGTTTCCGGCGATTTGAACCAGAAAAACGAGTCCATCCCGGCATAGGGACCGCGAACGCTCAGGGGATGAACGAGCCAGCGACCCTTTTAGGCGGGCCGGACCCATGCCACAGATCGCCCCAGACGGATGAAACGGCGATCCCCGGGCGGCCCAAGAAGATTTCGGAAGGACCCTACCAATGACCACCGTGAACGAGACCGAACAAACCGAACGCGACCCAAACCGGGTCATCATCTTCGACACCACCTTGCGCGACGGCGAACAGTCGCCCGGCGCCTCCATGAACCTGGAGGAAAAGCTGCGCATCGCCAAAGTGTTGGAAGACATGGGCGTGGACGTGATCGAAGCCGGTTTCCCGATTGCTTCGGAAGGTGATTTCGAAGCGGTTTCGGAAGTCGCCAAGACGATCAAGAATTCGACCATCGCCGGTCTGGCCCGCGCCGCCCGCGGCGATATCGAACGCGCCGCCGAGGCCGTCCGCCATGCCGAACGCGGCCGTATCCATACCTTCATCGCCACCAGCCCCCTGCACATGCAGTACAAATTGCAGATGGAGCCGGAACAGGTGTTGGAGCGCATCAAGGAAAGCGTGTCCACCGCCCGCAACCTGATCGACGACGTCGAATGGTCGGCCGAGGACGGATCGCGCTCCGAGCACGATTTCCTGTGCCGCTGCGTCGAAACGGCGATTGCCGCCGGGGCCCGGACCATCAACGTCCCCGACACGGTCGGCTACGCCGTGCCCGAGGAATACGCCGCCCTGATCGCGATGTTGATCGAGCGCGTGCCCAACTCCGATCAGGCGGTCTTCTCGGTCCATTGCCACAACGACTTGGGCTTGGCGGTCGCCAACTCCCTGGCCGCGGTCAAGGCCGGGGCCCGTCAGGTCGAATGCACCATCAACGGTTTGGGCGAGCGCGCCGGTAACTGTTCGATGGAAGAAGTCGTCATGGCCCTGCGCACCCGCCAGGACGCCATGCCCTTCACGACCGGGATCGACACCACGCACATCACCCGCGCGTCGCGCATGGTCTCGTCGGTTACCGGCTTCCCGGTGCAGCCGAACAAGGCCATCGTCGGGGCCAATGCCTTCGCCCATGAATCGGGCATCCACCAGGACGGCATGCTGAAGAACGCCCAGACCTACGAGATCATGACGCCGGAAAGCGTCGGTTTGAACAAGTCGAAGATCGTCTTGGGCAAGCACTCGGGCCGCAACGCCTTCCGCACCAAGCTGGAGGAAATGGGCTACAAGTTGGGCGACAACGCCTTGAACGACGCCTTCAAGCGGTTCAAGGACTTGGCCGATTTGAAAAAGGACGTGTTCGACGAAGACCTGGTCGCCTTGGTCGACGAGGACACCCGCGTCAACGACCGGATCAAGTTGGTCAGCCTGGAAATTCAGTGCGGTACCGCCCACCGTCCGCCGAAAGCGGCGATGGAATTGGAAATCGACGGCAAGGTCGAGGCCTGCAACGGCACCGGCGACGGCCCGGTCGACGCGGCCTTCAACTGCATCAAGACCCTGGTTCCCCATGGGGCGCGGTTGCAGTTGTACCAAGTTCACGCCGTGACCCAGGGCACCGACGCCCAGGCCGAAGTGACCGTCCGTCTGGACGATAACGGCGAGCGGACCGCCCAGGGCGCCGCCGCCGATACCGATACCATGGTGGCTTCGGTCAAGGCCTATGTGACGGCTTTGAACAAGCTGTTCGCCAAGCGCGAGAAAAAAGCGCCCGAGGCGATTTCCGCCTGACCAGCGGCCAGGGCCCCCGCGCCCGGCCCCTGATTTTCGATCGCACCCCGCCGGGCAAAGGCTCGGCGGGGCGGCTTTCCCCCGAAAAAAGCCTTAATGCGGTCGCAGATTGGCCCTTTAAACGGCCGAATCTTTCCGTTAAAAGACCCAAGATGGTGCAGGGCGTTTCAATCCCTGTGCCCATATATCGTGGCCCGGTACCCCTAGCCGGGTCGAGACCGAGGGATACATTCATCGGGCCCCACCGGCTTTCTCCAAGGCGCGCCCCGGGGTTCCCATGACACAGAGACAAAGGCTGAACGCTTAATGTTCTCGCGACTTTTCGGGTTTCTTTCCGCCGACATGGCGATCGACCTGGGTACGGCCAACACGCTGGTCTACGTAAAAGGCAAAGGCATCGTCCTGAACGAGCCGTCTGTTGTCGCCATCGCCGAGGTGCGGGGCAAGAAACAGGTTCTGGCCGTCGGCGAGGAAGCCAAACAGATGTTGGGCCGCACGCCCGGCAACATCCGCGCCATCCGGCCGCTGCGCGACGGGGTCATCGCCGACTTCGAAGTGGCCGAGGAAATGATCAAGTACTTCATCCGCAAGGTCCACAACCGCCGCAGCTTCGCCAGCCCGCTGGTCATCGTCTGCGTGCCGTCGGGATCGACCGCGGTCGAGCGTCGCGCCATTCAGGAATCGGCGGAAAGCGCCGGGGCCCGCAAGGTCTTCCTGATCGAGGAACCCATGGCCGCCGCGATCGGCGCCGGGCTTCCGGTGACCGAGCCGACCGGCTCGATGGTCGTCGACATCGGCGGCGGTACGACCGAGGTCGCGGTGCTGTCCCTGGGCGGTATCGTCTATGCCCGTTCCGTCCGCGTCGGCGGCGACAAGATGGATGAAGCCATCATCGCCTATATCCGCCGCAACCATAACCTTTTGGTCGGCGAAGGCTCCGCCGCGCGGATCAAGGAAGACATCGGTTCCGCCTGCGCCCCGGAAGACGGCGAAGGCCAGACCATGGAAATCAAGGGCCGCGACCTGATGAACGGCGTGCCCAAGGAATTGGTCATCAGCCAGCGGGAAATCGCCGAAAGCTTGGCCGAGCCCGTGGGCGCGATCATCGAAGCGGTCAAGGTCGCTTTGGAACACACCGCGCCGGAACTGGCCGCCGATATCGTCGACAAGGGCATCGTCCTGACCGGCGGCGGCGCGCTGTTGGGCAATCTGGACCTGGTCCTGCGTCACGATACGGGCCTGCCCGTGTCGATCGCCGACGATCCGCTGTCCTGCGTCGTGCTGGGCACGGGCCGGGCGCTCGAGGAAATGAAGCGTCTCAAGGACGTCCTGACCTCGATGTACTAAAGGCTCGACGCATCGCGTTTTCGGAAAGGCGGCCCTTTGGCCGCCTTTTCCTTTGTCTGCCTTCCTACGTCGAGGCGACATCATCCTTGATGATCTCGGGCATATAGCCGCGCCGCTGCTGTTGCTTGAACCGCGTCACCAGCATCACCGCCGACGCCGACAGGCCGGTGACGAAGCCGATCCAGATTCCTTCCGTCTCCAGCCCGGCGCGGAAGGCCAGCCATAGGGCGGCGCCCGCCCCCAGGCCCCAATAGCTGATCCCGGCAATGACCATCGGCAGGGTCGTGTCGTTGAGGCCGCGCAACGCCCCGGCGGCGACGGCTTGCAACGCATCGACGATCTGGAACAGGGCGGCGAACATCAACAGCGACACCGCCAGTTGCAGGACGGCGGTGGAATCCGCCCGCTCGGCATCCATGAACAGGGCGGCGAACGGCTCGGGCACGGTCACGACCACGCCGGTCATGGTCGCGGCGAACAACAGGGCCACGACGATCGCCGCCCAACCCGCGCGGTAAGCCCCGGCGGCATCCCGCCGGCCCACGGCCTGGCCGACGCGGACGGTCGCGGCCTGGCTCAACCCCATCGGGATCATGAAGGTGATATGCGGCATCTGCATCGCGATGATATGGGCCGCCAGGGCGACCGCGCCGAACTGTCCGATGACGAAGGACGCGCCGATGAAGAACCCGGCCTCCATCACCGTGATCGCGGCGATGGGCGCGCCGATCCGCAGGATCTGCGTGAAGATATGCCAGTCGGGCCGCCAGAACCGGGCGAACACCTGATACTTGTTGAACGGACGACGCCAGATCACGACCACGGTCAGCGCCAGGGCCATCAGCAGGTTGACCGTGGCGGTGGCGATCCCGGCCCCAACCAGCTCCAGGCGCGGCAGGCCGAAATGTCCGAAAATCAGGGCATAGTCGAGCAACGCGTTGACCGGCAGACCCGCGATCATGATCCAAAAGGCCGCCGCCGGGCGACCCAGGGCGGAGATGAAGTTGCGCAGCACGCTGAACGCGATCGCCGGGGGTAGGCACCACATCAGGGTGCTCATATAGGCCTCGGCATGGGGTAGGACTTCGGGCGGTTGGTTCAACAGGCGCAGCACATCGGTCGTGTGCCCGTACATAACCATGAACGGGGTGACGATCAGCGCGGCGACCCATAGGCCCTGGCGGATCACCCGGCGCACGATGCGCGGTTGCCGCGCGCCAAAGGCCTGCGAGGCCAGGGCGGCGGTCGACATGGTCAACCCGAAGCAAACGATATAGCCCATGAAGAACAGCATCAGGCTGATCGAGGCTCCGGCCAGCGGTTCCGGCCCCAATCGGCCAATCATGGCGGTGTCGGTCGTCATCATCCCGACCCAGGCGAGCTGCGTCGCGACGATCGGCGTGGCCAGGCGGAACAGCTGTTTCAATTCCTGCCGCCACGCCGGGGAGATGACGGGACGCCGGAAATGGGCAGGGGCGTTTTGGGTAGGCATGTTCTGAAAATTCCAAAGTAGAGACAAAAAAAGCGGACCTTGCGGTCCGCCCTGGGCACGTCACGAAAATGAACGGACGGCGCTAGGGCAGGGGGCTCCGGGAAACGGCGAACGAACCGATCCGGGCAGGCGCGGAAACGCCGCCGGAGAAGCCGGTCGCATAGACGGAAATTTGGGAGCCACGAATAATCATGGCGGGGCTTATAGCCCCGCCATGGCGGAAAGGAAAGTCAGATAAATGTGAACGTGTCGTGTCGGGCGCGAGACGGCGGCGCGTTCAGGCGGCGGGCAGGGCGACCTGAATCGGCTCCTTCACCTTGTGCACCTGGGATAAGGAGCGCAGGCGCGCGATCTGCGGCGCGCTAAGGACAGTGCCCTTGGCCAGGACCAATCCGCCGCTTTGGTACTCCAAATCGGCGACCAACTCATGACCGGGGCGCAGCATGAAAACGGCGACGTGTTCCGACCGCTTGCTGCCGTTCTCGCTGGCTTCGCCCGGGCGCATGCTGAGATGGCGCTTGGCCAGATTGAGAATGTCCGGATCGAACCGGCCTTCTTTCTTGGCCAGGGCGTCGAACACCGTCGGGCCCGGCTCGTGCCCGTCCGTTGCCTCGGCGATGGCCTTGAGCAGGTGAAGGATCCGCCCGGCCAGGGGGATCGAGGGGCCGGAGACGTCGTCTTCGGGGAAGCCGCCGCCGTCGAACTGTTTATCCTGATACAGGATGCCGCGGGCCACGCCTTCCATCCGGGGGATATTGGCGACCAGGGAACTGCCGACCTCGGGCACGGTCTGCAGGATTTTCTTTTCCTCGTCGGTCAGGTTCTGGTCGGCGGCGCGGCGCAGGGTCAGTTCGGCCGGAACGGCGACCCGACCGAGCGGGGCCAGCATGGCGGCGAAGTTCAGTTCCCAGGCGCTGACGCCCGAGATATGCGGCGCCAATCGGGCGGCCCATCCGGCGACCTTGCGGGCGTTGCCGGCAGCCAGCGGATCCATCAACGAGACCACGTCGGACAACAGCTTGATCGATCCGGCCAGGGTCGTTTCCAAAAGCTTCTTTTCAGCGGCGATCATTTGGTGCTGACGCAGGCCGGCATCGATGGCGCGGCATAGGTCCTCGGTCGCGCAGGGCTTGTTGAGGAAGCGAAAGATATGCCCCTTGTTGACCGCTTCGACCGCGCAATCCTGATCGGCATTGCCGGTCAGCATGATGCGGGAGGTGGTCGGCGCGCGCTTGGCGAAGGCTTCCAGGGTTTCCACCCCGGTCATGCCCGGCATGCGCATGTCGCAGACGACGACGGCGATGGATGGGTCCTGTTCCAAGGTCTCCAGAGCCTTCGCACCGCTGTCTGCCGTCAAAAGGCCGTAGCGGCCGTGCAATTGGCGGCGCAGGGCGCTCAACAGGTTGGTGTCGTCGTCGATCAACAGGACTTTATCTTCGGCGCTCATGGTACAGCTCCTTTCCTAGGATGCAGAGGCCAGGGGGTCGTTCTTCGGCGGCTTGACGATGCAGGCGGCGCAAGCGCCTTCGTTACCTGCCGTTACTTCGGTATGGGCGGCGCGTACGGCGCCGAGGGCGTCGTCGATCGCGTCCGGGCATTCCTGATCCGGGTCATGGTGATGCAGAACGGCTTCGATCACGGGATCGGAGAAACCCCAGAGGCTCAGGAGATAGGCCCCGGCTTCGGCATGATTGGCGCCGATGGCGCGGCGTTCCGCCTCAAGCGGAGAGATGCCTTCGCGGGCCACGATTTCTTCCGCCTTGCTGCAACAATCGGGATGCTCGGCCAACAGCATCAAGATCCCGACATGAGACAACAGCCCCGCGCAGCAGGCTTGTTCGACCTGATGGGGCGACAAGTTGTTCTCCATTGCGATCCGTCGGGCCGAGGCGGCGGTCGCCATGGCCTTGTCGCATAGGCTCTGCAGGCGATCACGCACGCGGGGGCTGCCTTCGTAGCTGCGGAAAACGCAGGCGCTGGCAACCAGGCTGCGCATCGTATCCAAGCCCAACAGGCGGACGGCCTGGCGGCAATCGGTGATTTTCGTCGGCAGGCAGAAATAGGCGGAGTTGGTCAATTTCAGGACCGTCGCGGCCAGGCCGATATCGCGTTCGATTACCGAAGCGATGGTGTCGATGGTTGCAGTCGGATCGGCGATGGCGGCCATGAAGTCGTGATAGACATGCGGCAAGGCGGGAAGGGAACCAAGCTCGGCGACGAAAGCCTTGATCCGTGGATCGCCCAAACGATGACGTAGGTCCAAGGACCGTTTGATGGTTTGGATCAGGTGATCGGCGTCGCAGGGCTTCGCCAGGTATTGGTGCGACGGCCCGACGGTTTTCATCACCGCTTCGTTCTCGGCGAAGCCGGACAGGACGATGCGGATCGCCGCCGGATTGATTTCGCCGACCTTGCACAACAATTCGGCGCCGTCCATTTCCGGCATGCGCATGTCGGAGACGACGACGTCCACCGGTTCCTTTTCCATGTGCGACAGGGCCTCTTTGCCGCTACCGGCAAAGGTCATGTTCCATTCCCGCCGCATGGGGTGAAGCATGCGGCGCAGGCCTTGCAGCAACATGGCGTCGTCATCGACGAACAGGACACTCACCTCGTCATCGACGGCGATGGGGGGAGCTGCGGAAGTCGGTCTGTCTGCGATGGTCATGGTTTCGGTCTTTTCAATCTTGGATGCTTCAGGCGGCCTTGCGGTCCTGGGCGTCGATGGGCAGCGTGATGATGAAGGTCGTGCCTTCGCCTTCCGTGCTTTTCACCCGGATTTGGCCGTGGTGTTTGTTGACGACGATGTCGTGTGCGAGGGCCAGACCCTGGCCCGTGCCGCGCCCCACGTCCTTGGTGGTGAAGAACGGCTCGAAGATGCGGTCGCGGATATGGGCGGGAATGCCCGTTCCCGTGTCGGAGATCTCAAGCCGGACTTTGTCGTCCTCGCGCTTCGTGCGGACGGTGATTTTGCCCATCCCGGTCCCCTTGTCGGCAACGGCGTGGGCGGCGTTGACGATCATGTTCAGGGCGACCTGATTCAGCGCGCCTTCAAGGCCGACAACCTCGGGCAGGCTTTCATCCAACTCGAAGGCGATTTCGGCGACATGTTTCCATTCGCTTTTGCAGACCACGGCGGAGCGTTCCAGCACACGGTTCAGATCGACCGGGCCCATTTCCTTGCTGGCCGGGTGCGAGAATTCCTTCATCGCGAGCACGATGTTGGAAACCTGACGGACGCCTTCGATCGACTGGCGGGCGGCCTGAAGGGCTTCTTCGCGCAGGAAGTCGACATCGCATTCGTCGTAGGCCGCCTGGCAGGCATTGACCCAGTCGGCCAAGGCATCTTGTTTCTGCGCGGCTTCGGCCAGTGACCGGTGGGTATCGACCACTTTCATCAGGTCGCCGGCGGCGTCTTCCAAAAAGCGCAGGTTGTCGCCGATGTATTGGATCGGCGTGTTGATTTCATGGGCGATGCCGCCGGCCAAAGTGCCGAGGGCTTCCATCTTCTGGCTTTGCATCAACTCCCGTTCCAGGACGCGGGCGCGTTCCTGGGCCTCCATCACGGCGGTGATATCCGTTTCAATGAACACCCAGCCGCCGGTGGCCAGTTGGCGGCGGCTGTGCAGAATGCTCCGTCCGTCCTTCAGGCGCGAGGTCCAGCGTTCCGCCCCGGATAGATAATCCAGGCTGCCGTCGGCTTGTTTCTTATGGCCGTTTTCTTCGATCGAGCTGAAGAAGGGAGCAGTTGCCGAGGTGATCTCTTGAATCGTCGGGGTGCCGGGCAGCTCATCCAGAGCCATCGGGTACAGGCGGTCGAAGGCCGAGTTGCGTTTCAATTGAACGCCGTCGGTATCGACGATCAGAACACCTTGGTTCAGGCTTTCGACGGCATCCTGAAGGACGCTTTCGGCGCGGTCGCGTCCGGCTTCGGCCTGCATGCGGGCGGCTTCTAGCTCTGTCGCATACTCGGCCAGCGCCGTCGACATGCGGTTGAAGCTCCGTGCCGTATCCGCGAGTTCGTCACTGCCGTGAACTTGGATCCGGTGCCCGAAATGACCTTCGGCGACGCGGCGCGCGCCTTTCTGCAGCGCATCCAATTGTTGCGTCAAAATGCCGCCAAGGATGAAGCCGAAAAAGGCGACAAGGCTGATTTCCAGGGCGGCTACGGACAGCATCCAGCGCGAGGCATCGCGCAGAGTTTGCAGGATGCCGCGCGTGTCCAGGCCCAGTTCGATCTTGCCGAACTCCGTACCAGCGACCGAGATCGGGACGGTGACGTCGAATTGATGATTTTCGTTCAGGTCGGTGACCACGTCGTGCGTACGAACGGCGGAATCATCGGTGGGTGTTTTTCCGGCCTTCGCCAAAATCGTTCCGTGGTGGTCGAGAACACGAAGATACAGAATGCCGGGATTGCGCGCGGCCTGCCCCACCAGAATGTCGAGCGTCGCCAGGTCCGTGGCGACGACGGCGTCGCTGGTCATCGTGGCGAACAGTTCCGCCGTGGTTTCGGCGCGGCTCCGCAGTTGGTCTTCGTTGGACGAGCGGATGTAGTTCAGGCCGCTGATGACCAGGATCGACAGCAATAGTATTTCGATGGCGGCAACGCCCAGGATCACTTTCAATCGGAACGACATGTCACGTCTCCCGTTTCGGCAATTTCCGTCTGTTGTTCAGTCAGGCCCAGGGCGCGAACGTCGTTCCAGTTCGAGTCTTCGGCAGCGACCAGTCCCGCCATGCCCAGGGGCTTCATCAACTTGGGGTCGGAGCCGATGACGTTGATGAACGCCGTGGCGATTGTTTGCAGGTCGTTGTCCGACAGCGCCGGCGATGCGGCAAAGGCATGCGGGGTATAGGCGTCGGTCCGATAGATCACCCGCAACTGTTTGCGCAGGTCTTCCGGAATGCTGTTGAAGGTTCGTTTGACACCGCCGCCCGCGGCATAGATGCCCGCTGCGACCGAGCGATAGACGCTGTCGTGGGATTTCACGTACTTCGTTTCATGCTCGATTTTTTGGGACCGCATTTCGGCTTGGGGCAGGACGCTCGCCCCGAAAGCGGCGGGTGAAGGAAAGGCGAAGGCCTGGCCATTCAGGTCGGCCAGTTTGTGGGCCGGAGAATCGGCCCGCACGACGATCAAGCCCTGAAGGCGTTTGGCCGCCTGATGGGCAAATGCACGGTAGCCGGATTGCGTATGAAACACCGTGTAGTGGTAGGGGTTCATGTACGCCAGTTCGTAAGCGCCCTTTGCCAGGCACTTTTCGAACGTCGGGATATCCTTGGTCGTGGCGAAGCGGATCGGCAGGCCGGTTTCCTGCGACAGCCGGTTCATGATCGGAATCCAAATCTGCGCCAATCGGGTCGCCGATTGTTGCGGCACGATTCCGAACAGAATGTCCCGTTGCTTTTCGGCGGCGGATGTTTCTTTCGCCGCGACGGCGTAGGTAAAGGCGCAGACGATGGCTAGGCTTGAGATCAGGCGCTGCATGGCGGACTCCCGTAGAGATCATTTCCAGCGATGATCCAGGGGTATCAGGCCGCGAATGCCTGCCACATCCCCGTTTGGGGAGGGCGCGTTGAAACGTTTTCTATCCGGCTTTTGACGGGCTAAAATCAGACTGAATTCCGTTGTTTTCCCTTTAGGCAGCGTCGCATGGAAATGGATCGGATTCTGTTCGTCGATGACGAGCCGCTGGTGTTAGATGCCCTGAAACGCATGCTGAAACGCCATGCGGACCACTGGGATATGGCCTTCATGTCCGATCCGCAGGCGGCTTGCGCGCGCTTTGCCAGCGCGCCGTTCGACGTGGTCGTCTCCGATCTGCAGATGCCGAAAATGTCTGGGTTGGAACTGGCGAAGGCCGTGCGGGAGAAAGCCCCTTCGACACAGGTGATCATGCTGACCGGGACGGCCGATCTGGCCAAGGCCATCGATGCGATCAATGAGGCCGGGGTGTTTCGGTTCTATACCAAGCCCTGCCCGGCCGACTTGTTGGCGGAAGGGGTCAAGGCAGCGCTGTTGGAGCGTCGGCGCCGTGTGAATGCGGATGCTTTCGGGGCCGCCGGCCGGGCCGGTATCGGCGAGGCCGCGTTGAGCCGCCTGCCCATCGGTGTGGTGGTGGTCGATGGGGCGGCCCGCTTGGCTTTTATGAACCCACGCGGAGCCGCCATGGTGACGGCCCGCGACGGGTTGGTGCTCGGCCATGAGCAAGTTCTTCGTGCCGCCGATCCGGACGATACGGCGGAACTTCATCGGGTCATCAAGGCTCTGGCCAATGGTGACGCCAGCGGCGCGGCCCAAGGCTTGGCGATCGAACGCCCATCGATGGCGCGGCCCTTGTCGCTACGGGCCGAGGCAATGGCCGCCGAAAACGGCGAAAGAGACGAGCCGTTGGTAATCTTGTTCGTGACCGATCCTGAAACGCCCCCGGCGGTCTCGCCCGCGGTCGTGGCGCGGATCTTCGGCCTGACAGATCAGGAATCCCGCGTCGCCGCCGCCATTGCGCAAGGAGCGACCCCCGAAGAAGCCGCCACGGATATGAATCTGACGGTCGGGACCGTGCGGACCTATCTGAAGCAAATATTTTCCAAAACGGGCACAAGCCGACAGGCGGAGTTGGTCAATTTGATCCTGACGTCGCCGACGGCGGTGTAACGGCAACCTGGACTGGCGCCAAACCGGCGTCTGCCGGGCGGTGGCGTGAAAATTGCTTTCCTGCCGGCGGTTTATGTCTCGCGACAGGAAAGGACGTGGCATGAGCAAGCTTGCTCGCAAAACCCGGGTGTTGATCGTTGATGACGATGTCTCGGTGCTGGATGGATTGCGCCGAGGGCTTCGGCGATACGCTGCGGAATGGGATATCTCTTTCGCCCAGGATGCTGCGGAAGCGTTGATGACTGCAAAGCTAAGGCCACTAGATGTGGTGATAACGGACATGCGCATGCCCAATATGCGTGGCGGCGACTTGTTGCGTCGATTTGCAGAGCGCTATCCCGAGACGTTGCGGATCGCCTTTTCCGACAAGTTCGATGCCTTGACGACCTATACGCTGACCGATTGTTCGCACACGTTTATCGCCAAGCCTTGCGACGCCTTGCGCCTGTATCACTTCGTCCAGGAACGCGTGGCCGAGCATTTGGGGCGGGTTGTCCATGCACGGGATCGCGCAAGGTAAACCCGATCCTGCCGTCGGGATGGGCCGCGCATGCAAGGAACAGTGAATGCGCCATGCCCATTCTTTCTCTTAGATTTCCGCTTTAAACGGTTGTTTTTTCTCGCGAATGGCGTTACCCGTCATTAACTGTGGATTAACGCTAATAAGCGAAAAAATACGCTAAGGGGAGGTCGGGTAATGCGGACCTGTGGTCGGCCGTTGGGGGCCGGTCGCGGGACGTGCGGTATGGATTCGGGCAGGAAGGACATCCTGGGGTGAAAGAACCTCATTCGTTCTCGCGGGTCGCGCAGCCGATCCGGAATTTCGCCCACCGCTTCGCCTATATCGGGCTGGTGGTGGTGGCGTTCGCCCTGATGATGCTGGCCAAGGTCGATACGATCCTGGTCGAACGCGCCCGCACCCACATGACCGACGCCATCGCACCGATCCTGGATGTCATCTCGCGGCCGCTCGAGGCGGTCAATCGCGGGGTCGACGAAGTCCAGGCGATGAAGAACCTGTACGATGAAAACGCCCGCCTGACTGAAGAGCGCGCACGGCTGCTTCATTGGAAGTCCGTGGCGGAAAAGCTCGAGGCCGAAAATCGGCTGCTCAAGGAACAATTGAACGTCATCCCCGAACAGGGGGCCAGCTTCGTGACCGCGCGGGTCATCGCTGATACGGGCGGTGCATTTTCGCAAAGCGTGATCGTCAACGCCGGGGCCCGCGACGGGGTGCAGAAAGGCCAGGCCGCAGTGACCGCCGACGGTCTGGTCGGCCGGGTGATCGATGTCGGCAGCCGGTCTGCCCGGGTGCTGTTGCTGACCGATATCAACGCGAAGATTCCGGTCTTGGTCGACCCGACCCGGACCCGCGCCATCATGGCCGGCGCCAACCAGGCCAAGCCGCGCCTGACCTGGCTGCCGCCCGGCGCGGTCGTTTCCGTGGGTGACAACGTCGTGACCTCGGGGCATGCCGGGGTGTTTCCGCCGGGCCTGCGGGTCGGGCAGGTCAGTGCGGTAGGCGAGGGCGGCTTGATCATCCAGCCTTACGCCGATCTATCGCGCCTGGAATACGTCCGCATTTTGAACTTCGGCATGAGCGGCATTCTGCAACTGCCGCAGCGCGCCGCCGGAGGCGACGGTACCAGACAATGAGACCGACATTCTGGCAGCGTCTGGATGCCTTCGCTCGCAACCTGACCCCGGTCGCGCTCACGCTCTTGCTGGTTATTCTCAACGTCGTTCCCACCCATGTTCCCGGGATCGCGCGGGTCGTGCCGTTGCTGCCGCTGATTGCTGTGTTCCATTGGTCGATCCATCGCCCGCATCTGATGCCTGCCCTGGCGGTGTTCTTGATCGGCCTGTTTCAGGACGGCCTTAGCGGCGCGCCGTTCGGCCTGCATGCCTTGATCTTCCTGGCGGTGCAGGGCGTGGTGCTGTTTCAGCATAAGTTTTTCATGGGTAAATCGTTTTTCGTGCACTGGCTGGGGTTCGGTCTGGTCGGTGCGGGGGCGGCGATGTTGAGCTGGCTTTTGCTGTCGGCGTTCTACGTCACGTTGTTCGCCGCCGATGCGATTGCCTTCCAATACGTTTTGACCGTCGCCACATTCCCGCTGCTGGTGTTCTTCTTCTCGCGCTGGCAGCAGGCGTTCTTGAAGTTGGATTGACGCCATGCATGGGGATCAAGAACGTCAGAAGCTTTTCGCCCGCCGCACGGTGATGCTGGTCGGCGGCAAGCTGGTGTTGGTCTCCATGTTGGCCGGGCGGATGTACTATCTGCAGGTCGTCAAGGCCGAGCAGTACAAGATGCTGGCCGACGAAAACCGCATCAGCCTGCGTCTGTTGGCGCCGCCGCGGGGGCGGATCGTCGACCGCTTCGGCATTCCCGTCGCCGACAATAAACAGAATTACCGCGTCATGCTGGTGTCCGAGGACACGCGCGGCCTGGGTGTCGACGGCGCCCTGGACCTGCTGCACGAGATCGTGCCGATGACCATGGGCGAACGCCGCCGTATCCTCAAGGAAGTGAAGCGCAACCGGTCGTTCGTCCCGGTCACCCTGCGCGAAAACCTGGAATGGGAAGACGTGGCGCGGATCGAGGTCAATGCCCCGGACCTGCCAGGCGTGATGATCGACGAAGGGCAAAGCCGCTTCTATCCCTATGCCAACGATCTGGCCCATGTATTGGGTTATGTCTCGGCGGTCAGCGAGCGGGAAAAAACCGGCGACCGGTTGTTGGAGCTTCCAGGCTTCCGTACCGGCAAGGCTGGGATCGAGAAAGTCCACGATCTGAGCCTGCGCGGCTCCGGCGGCTCGTCCGAGGTCGAGGTCAATGCTTACGGGCGGGTGATCCGCGAATTGAACCGGCGCGAAGGCCTGCCCGGCGCCGAGGTCCGGATGACCATCGATGTCGGCCTGCAACAGGAAGTCTCGAAACGCCTGGCTGATGAAGTCAGCGCCTCCGCGATTGTGCTGGACGTGCATTCCGGCGACGTGCTGGCCATGGTCTCGCACCCCAGCTTCGACCCCAACGACTTCAACCGGGGCCTGGGCGTCGACGAATGGAATTCCCTGATCAACAGCCCTGCCGCGCCCTTGTCGAACAAGGTCATTGCGGGCCGCTATTCGCCGGGGTCGTGCTTCAAGATGCTGGTTGCCTTGACGGCGCTGGAGCGGGGCGTGATCTCGCCCACCGGCAAGGTCTATTGCGAAGGGTTCATGGAGCTGGGCGATTCCAAGTTCCATTGCTGGAAAAAGCACGGCCATGGTCTGGTCGATGTGACAAGCGCTATCGCCCAATCTTGCGACGTGTATTTCTACGAAGTCGCCCGCCGGGTCGGGATCGACCGGATCGCCGAAATGGCGCATCGCTTCGGCCTGGGTGAGGGAACGGGCTTGGATCTGCCGGGCGAAAAGCCGGGGCTGATTCCGACCAAGGCCTGGAAACGCGAAGCCCGAAATCAGTCTTGGCATCAGGGCGAAACGCTTTTGGCCGGGATCGGGCAGGGCTATGTCCTGGTGACGCCGCTGCAGTTGGCGGTGATGACGGCGCGATTGGTCAACGGTGGTTTCGCCGTGTCGCCGCAGTTGACCAAATCGGTCAGCACCACGGGTGTCCATGCGGTGCCCGAGCATCATGAATTTCCGCAGATCGGGGTCAACCCCCGCAACCTGGCGATCGTCCGCGACGCCATGACCGAGGTGGTCAACACGCCCCACGGCACGGCCCATCGCTCGGCCATTACCGAGGCCGGCTACGCCATGGGCGGTAAGACCGGGACGGTTCAGGTTCGCCGCATCACCAAGGCCGAGCGCGAACAGGGCGTGTTGAAGAACGAAGACCTGCCCTGGGAAGAACGCGATCACGCGCTGTTCGTTGGTTTCGCGCCGGCGGACAATCCGCGCTATGCCGTGGCGGTCGTGGTCGAACACGGTGGCGGCGGGTCAAGCGTTGCCGCTCCCATCGCCCACGATATTCTGTTGACGGCCCAGCGCCGTAAATCCGCCCGCGACCTGCCGATCGGTCCGACTGCAGGAAGCCAGACCGCATCCAACACGCCGGACGCCGCGTCGCCGTCCGGGGAAGAGACCTTGCGCGCGGTGGTGCAAACCAACCGGGAACATCAGGGATAAGCCATGGCCGTTCGTGAAGACGCCCTTAACCCGCCCAGTTTCACGCTTCGCCAGAAGCTGTGGCAGATGCATTGGCTGTTCATCCTGCTGCTGGGGGCCACGGCCTCGGTCGGCTTCGCCATGTTGTATTCTGCGGCGGGCGGGAATATCGATCCCTGGGCCTCGCGTCAGATGGTGCGTTTCGCCGTCGGCATGGCGGTGCTGATCACCGTCGCGTTGATCGATATCCGGCTCTGGCTGAAATACGCCTATGTGTTTTATCTGGCGACGGTGGCGCTTTTGTTCGCGGTCGAGGTCATGGGCGAGGTCGGCAAGGGCGCGCAGCGCTGGCTCGACCTGGGGTATTTCGGCCTGCAACCTTCGGAATTGATGAAGATCGCCCTGGTCCTGGCTCTGGCGCGCTATTTCCATGGGCGGTCGATCGAAGACGTCCGCCGCATGTCGCAGCTGGTCGTCCCGTTGTTCCTGATCGCCGTACCGGCGGCCCTGGTCCTGCGCCAGCCGGATTTGGGCACGGCGCTGATGCTGATCATCGCCGGGGCGGTGATTTTCTTCGCCGCCGGGGTGCGAATCTGGAAATTCCTGATCGTCGGCGGCTGCGGCATCGCCGCCGCGCCCATTGCCTGGCAGTTCCTGCGCGATTATCAGAAACAGCGGGTTCTGACCTTCCTAAATCCGGAAAACGACCCGCTCGGCTCGGGCTATCACATCATCCAATCCAAGATCGCCTTCGGCTCCGGCGGCATCTTCGGCAAGGGCTTCCTGCAAGGCACGCAGAGCCACCTGAACTTCCTGCCGGAAATGCAGACCGACTTCATCTTCACCATGTTGGCCGAGGAATTCGGCCTTGTCGGCGGCTTGGCGCTGCTGGGCCTCTATATGGTGATCCTGGTCTATTGCCTGGCGATCAGCGTGCGCTGCCGGACCCAGTTCGGCCGCCTGGTCGGAATCGGCATCACCGCCACCTTCTTCCTTTATGTCTTCATCAACATGGCGATGGTCATGGGGCTGGTTCCCGTGGTCGGTGTGCCCCTGCCGCTGATTTCCTATGGCGGTACGGCGATGCTGACCTTGCTGTTCGGTTTCGGCTTGTTGATGGGGGTATGGATTCACCGCGACGTCATGGTCGGCCGCCGGGGAATCGGCGACGATATGTAACCCGGAGCCCTAGGAATTTCTCATCGCTCCGGAAAATTACAGTCCTGCGTCACCTTCACCTCGACAAAGCCGCCTAGGCTTGCTAAAACCCCGCCTTCCTTCGGCCCTTCGGGTCGAATTCCAGTGACCGGCCGCTGTTTTCGCGGTGTCCTGGGGGCGCATAGCTCAGTTGGTAGAGCAGCTGACTCTTAATCAGCGGGTCCAAGGTTCGAGTCCTTGTGCGCCCACCATTATTTCAAGGACTTAGCTGGTTTCGGCTAAGTCCTTTTATTTTGAGGTAAGCAATAGGTAAGCATTAGTGCCTAGGAAATTTACCCCGAAAGTTGGCTGGCGCGGCAGGTCGTTCTTCCGAAAGGAGGACACCGGTGCATATTCGGATGCCTTAGTTGCAGATATTGCGAACAAGCATGGCCTTCGGGACAGGCAGAAAATTTCCCGGCTAAAAGATCGGTTGGAGACGGCAGGTACGCTGTACCGGGCCCTTAAGCACGAGGGGGAAGGTCCAACCCCTAACGAGGTTCGTGCATATTTTGAGGCGATCAACTCCCACGTGGAGGGGTTGCGAAATCTACTCGACAATGTCGATGATCGTTCGTGGCGTTATTTATGGCCGGTGATGGAACGACTGAAGTTCCAGTCACTTTTCGGCGATGAAAAGCGGTTAGAGGAAATCGGTGCTCTCCGAAGGGCAAGTGAGAATGATCCGTCCGATCTGGTCGCTGAAGTGATCGGTCGAGAGGACGTTGTTGTCGCGTTACGCTATTTGCAGCTCATTTCAGATGAGGCAATGAAAGATGTCCCATCTGAGCCTAAAGGGAGAAAACGGAACGGCGCTCTTTTCTCATGGGTATATGAAATTGCGCGATTTTGGGTGGATGACCTGAAACGAGATTTTACCGTCTCGTACTATGGAAAGACGCCTGCCAGCGAAGCGGGTCGTTTCATCGAAGATTGCCTGACTCCCTTAGATCAGTCCGCCGTGCCGGAGCTTGTCTTCCAGCTTCGTGCGGTCCAAGCCGAATTCAAAACACGCCGTTCGCGAAAATAGGCCCCCGAAAAGTACGCATTTTCGCGAGCCGGTATTGATGCGGCCTAGAAAAAAGAGACTATTAATTGCGTCCGTCTCCAACAACAGGAGTAGGACGATGTTTCAGCACCTTTCGGAAAACTTAGCGCGTGACGCTGACTACCTCGATCGCCTGATTGGCGAAAACGAAGCCGCTGCATTCCTCTGTTATTCTGTTCGCGCGTTGCAAGGCTGGCGCGTTAAGGGCGGTGGGCCGCAATTCATTAAAGTCTCTGCTCGGTCGATCCGCTATCGCCGTCGTGACCTGATTGCATGGGCGGAAGAAAAGCTCTGCACGAATACCTCCCAGTTTGATGCGGGAGAAGCCGCATGAGCGATGATCTGTTCGAAATCGAAATCCCGATGTTTGTGGCAGGGTGCGAATGCGACCATTGCCAACGGGCACGTCACAGCGCGTGGTTGCTGGGAATGTTCCAGGCGGACTTTCTTCCGCCCCCGCCTCGCCAAAAATATGCGGGCGAGGTCGGTTACGCTGAATGTTGTCCGTGGCTTTCAGAATGAGCGGAGCTTTTGAGCATAGAGTTTTGCCTCGGCGGGGCTGGCCGCGCCGCCGGGGATTTTGGGGGCGGAATGTAGCGTCTTGTTACATGCGCCTTAAGGGGGCGGTCGCGATGGCGACCGCCCTCGCTCCCCTTAAAGGCATAGTATGCGGACCGGGGCCTTTAAGGGATGCTCGGTGTTGCCGGGCGGACGCCCCAGCTCAGGCCGCCCCTAAAACCCAAAGCGGCCTCGGCGCGCAGCGCCGAAACCTTGCCCGGCCCGTAGGGGCGGGCCTCCCGGTCGGGGCAATAACCCTCCAGGCTCGAACCTCTTTAAATGGAGACGGCACCCTTAAGGGAGCTGGTGCCAACGTGTCCCTTAAGCTTAAGGGACGCGACGAAATCGTCTTCGCTCAGCTTCTAGAAGCAGCCGGTGAAACACTCGTATCCCAAGAGGGGGGTCTTTGTAGCACCCCCCTCTGGAAATACTCAGGGAGGCAGTGAGGCCGATGGAACACCTCTATCATGGGTTCGATGGGTTGGACGTTGCATTCCAGGGGCGGGTGCCGCCTACCCTTTTGGCTTCTCTTGAAGGAGCGTTAGAGCAAGCCCGCACAAATATGAAATCGGTTCCTTTGTCCTTTAACGGCATTGATTTCATGGTGGCGGAATCCGGTGCGCGGGGTGGCTATGCTTTCCGCTGTGATACAGGACCCGATGGCGCGACTTGGTTCCTTAAGCGGCCAAAGCCTAGTGATCCGTGGGGCGTGCGCGTTTCGGCTAAGTCTCTTGCTTTGGCTCTTTATGGGTTGGGTGGGGTAAGGGCTCGTTTGTATGCGACCATGGATGCCCTGGGTATTGTTGTGCCGGTGGGGGGAGAGAGCATAGGGCGCGTTGACTACGCGGTAGATGTTCTGGCGCCGGAGCTGGTGCTTCAGCCCGACAATTTCGTGATGCATTCCCATGCCAGCCGGGCTGACCATATTGAGCCGGAGCCGATGCAGCGGCATGGGACGTCCGGTCGTGTTACGTCTGTAACGGTTGGGAAAATGCCGAACCGTCAGGTAATCGTGTACGACAAACGGCGAGAGGTTCTCGATCGGCACAAGGTCTATTGGTGGGAGATATGGAATGCCTGCCGCATTCGTAACGGCATGCCGCCTTTGGACCCGGAGGAACGTGAAGCATCCCAGGTGTGGAGGGTAGAGCTCCGGGCGGGCAAGGAGTGCCTTAAGAAGGCTTGGGGCGGAAAGAAGTGGGCCGACTTGGACAATTACTTCGCACCCATGGTCGCGTCGCTCCTTAAAGACATTCGATATGCGGAGCCGTCGGCTGACACGAACCGATCTCGCTGGCGGGATCACTCCTTATGGAATTTAGTCCGGACAGTTGCCGAAAGAGACCTGTTTGAAATGGCATGCGATGTCCCGCCCGATTTGATTAAGGCCGTCATTCGCAAAGAGCACATAGAAATGACCCGTCGGCAGATACTTGGCTTATCAGCCAACTTTGCCGCTGGGTTGGGAATCCATCCGGATGAGGCAAAGTTGATTCCTGACGCCGTGGAGCAATGTCTTAAAGCCGATATCGAGTCAGATGAAGCAGCCTTTGCAGAGAAAGTTAGTCGCGCTGCAGCACGTTATCGGTTCCTCGAAACTACGAGTGATTCTCGAAAGCGAAACCAGCCCGATGCTTGAATTCGGAAAGCTTAAAATCTCAAACCGAGTGCCTCTGGGGATTCGCAGCCTCGATTGGAATGGCCAGTCGGAGCTTTGCCCATGAACTGTTAAAATCAAAGGCGCGGCACCATTAGCTAAGGGGAGGCAGCAAGGATGCTGCTAAACGAGCAATGCGAGACCCGCTCTAGGCTCAAGTTCCATCCTGCACCAGAGGAAGCCTTAAAGGCTGTCGCCGATATTGGTGCCCGTTCAGATGATGCTGGATCGCCGGTCACCGTGCTTTCAATTTCAAAGGCAGATCGACCTGACAGGGTTCGGCTGGAGATTGAAATTTGCCTTCCACTCGTGGAGTTGTTGGCACGTGCGGCGGCGTGTTTCCATCCGTTGATCGGGCAAGTCGAAGCCGAACGGGAAGCGGAGCAAAGAAAGGCCGAGAGCCTGCAGCGTATTCGAGAACGTCAGGCGCGTGCCTTGAAGGCTGGGCGATGGGCGTATCACAGATGCAGGAAGGTTTCTGCAGAGCAGCGGCATGAGGCCCTTCTTAGGATCGCCCGGCAGCTCGACCTTTGTCCGCAAGCCGTTGTGCTCTTCCGCAAAGCACATAAGAAGTGGTTCGACGAGAAGCTTCGTCAGCGGCGGATAAAATCGGCCACGCGGCTTTATTGGGAAGGGAAGAGCGATGGGGAGATTGCAGCCTACCTAAGGGTATCGATAGGGACGGCTAGACGGTATTGGGGAGGCGATAAAAGGTTGAGCTAGAATAATTGAAGTCAAGGGATCAATTATTTGGAAAGAAAGTCCAATAATTTTGATCTCAGGTAATTCTTATTTTTTGTTTCACATTCCCATACAACAAGAACCTCCCAGCCCTGCGCCCTTAACTCAGCCTCTTGGGCTGCAAACCGTTCGATGTTTCCCTCCAATTTTGGGTTCCAGTAGCTTTTGTTGGATTTGGGCATTCGTCCGTCCCTGCAGTTGGGATCAGAGTGTTGGTGCCAGAAACAGCCATGGACAAATATAATTTTCCCTAACTTTCTGAATACGAGATCCGGTTTTCCGGGGAGGTTTTTTTGGTGCAGCCGATATCGAAACCCAAGAGCGTAAACCATTTTGCGCACCAGAATTTCCGGCTTCATGTCTTGGCTTTTGATGCGCCTCATGTTGGCACTACGTCTTGCTTTAGAGATCTTATCCACGGCCAATCACGTTTTTCGGGTTGAAGCTTCTTTTGGCTATGTGCTTTTTATGTTAATGTTCGTGTTATGTTCTGGTGGCGCGTTATAAATATAGAGGTATAAGATCAGATGTTCACATGATGTCGTGCGTTCATCAGACTTGGCAGAATGCGTCCAATTAGGGAGCTCATTGCGAATTGTACCCGAAAAAACACCGCACTTGTTCGGCGTTGTGATTAAAGATTCTGCGTCTCTATTTTTAGCTGCGTTCAGTTTGCTAATTGATCGTGTCTGGTTGTGATGAAAACAATTGAAATTTGTGCAGGAGCTGGAGGGCAGGCTCTCGGACTCCACGAAGCTGGCATGCAGCATGTCGCATTGGTTGAAAACGATCCGTATGCCTGCGAGACCTTAGAAACAAATAATCGCATCCATGAATTAGGCTGGGGCGAGATTTTTAGTCGCGACCTAGAAGAATTTATTCAAGAACGAGCGTCAGAATTTGCCGGAGAAATTGATCTGGTTGCGGGCGGTGTTCCATGCCCTCCTTTTAGTGATGGCGGGCTAAAAAGGGGAAAAGAAGATGAACGTGATTTGTTCCCGGCTGCATTGGACCTTGTAGAAATTGTAAGACCGTTCGCAGTCATGATTGAGAATGTGGATGGTTTAATGGATTCCAAGTTTGATTCTTATAGAGCTGAGATTCAAGGTAGACTCTCAGCTATGGGCTATGGCTCTGAGTGGCAGAAGCTCTTCGCCAGTGAATTTGGAGTTCCGCAACTACGCCCTAGGTCTATTCTAGTTGCGCTTCCTGAAGAGGATTTTCTCCACTTTTCTTGGCCTAAGCCTAGCGTTGAGACGCCGCCAACTGTGGGGGAGGCCTTGTATGAACAAATGGCAGCGAATGGATGGGAAGGGGCGAGCGAGTGGCGGGAAAATGCGAAGTCAATAGCTCCAACTATTGTTGGTGGATCTAAAAAACATGGCGGGCCAGACTTAGGGCCTACGCGAGCAAAGCATGCTTGGAAAGCGTTGGGGGTGAACGGCCATCGAATAGCAAACGAGGACGAAGTGCCGGGGCCTGGATTTATGGGCGCTCCAATGCGGGGGGGTGGCATTCGTGAAGGTTTCGAGCGGATGCCGCAGCTCACTCTTCAGATGGTCGCTAAGCTTCAAGGCTTTCCAGATTATTGGGTTTTTTCAGGTAGAAAAACGCATGCGTACCGGCAAATTGGGAACGCGTTTCCTCCCCCGGTGGCAAAGGCAGTTGGCTTAAAAATTCACGAATCATTTTCACGTGCCAAACAGCTTTCTCACGATACAAGCACTGGTTTATCTGATCATTCTGCGGTGGCAGCAGAATGACCGAAGGTTTGATTTCAGCCGAGCGAAAGCGCTTTTTAGCGTCAATTATCAAGGATGAGGTTTGGTCCTATGCCCCAGCCTCGAAGGATACGCACGCAAAATTTGGGGTCGATTGGGTGGCCAGCAACGCGGATGTGGGAAACAAGCTGAGTATCGATGTATCGAATGCGCTTATTGAAACTGTATCTCAGTCCACAAAAACGCCAATTGTGAAGCGAAGCGCTAAAATGAAAGGGCAGACTCTTGGCAACAAATTTGAAGCGAGTATTTCAAAATTTATAACGTGTACTTTTAGGCATTTTTCACACTTGCGTCCTGGCGAATGGTCAATTGATCAAATCACTAGCCGCAAGGAGAGCGTGATCGGTGAGTATGAGCAATATGCACACCTTTCATCTCTCGGTGACCTGATTGAGAAAAATAAAGACCTTCGCACTTTTCTTGGTGAGGGTTATGCAATTGCGCCCGACATAGTGGTAGCCCGTAAGCCCGAGCCTGACGAAGAAATAAACGCAAATTTATTTTTGCTCGATGATAACTCAGTCTTGAAGAGTAAGCTTCGCGCACGAAATCACGATGCTCCGAATGATCCGCGATGGCTTCTGCATGCTAGTGTCTCGTGCAAATTCACGATGAGATCAGACCGAGCTCAGAATACGAGAACTGAAGCGCTTAATCTTATTAGAAGTCGAAAAGGAAGATCCCCGCATATCGTGGCGGTCACCGCAGAGCCGCTACCTAGCCGAATCGCATCATTAGCGCTCGGCACGGGCGATTTGGATTGTGTATACCATTTTGCGCTTTATGAACTTTTTGATGTCTTGAGAGCACTAAAGAAAGATGATGCTATCGATCTTTTGAGAACCATGGTTGATGGAATGAGATTGAAAGACATCAGCGATTTGCCTCTTGACCTCGCTGTTTGAAAATACTCTCCTAAAATTAGAATTTTTTTAGTCCCTGAGGCTTCCTGTTCTGAATGAATAGGGGGGTCGGGTTGGCTTGTGCTCCTTAGGAAATGTAAATGACCAAAGAAGACATCAAAGAATTCGAAGAGAACTTATACTTTGAAGACGAAAACAACGAAGTGCCGCCGGCGGATATCGTTGCCTACAATGAATTGCGGTCGTGTGCTGATCTCAATCGAATGTATGTACAGGGGATCTTGGAAATCCAGCCAGAATTCCAAAGGGAAATCGTGTGGGCCGGTACCGATCAAACGCGCTTTATTGATTCCATTGTTAAGCAGTTGCCGATCCCCAGTTTGTGTTTCGCGTTAGACTATAATGAAAACAAATGGTTGGTGATCGACGGGCTTCAAAGGATTTCAACAATCGTTAGGTTTCTCGGGGAAGAAAATTGGCGTTTGTCTAAGCTTGATGACATTGATCCAAATCTGTCTGGAAAATTGAAAAAACGGTTTTTTGAACCAAAATCCAGTCTCGCCCGTTATGGGTCCAGAGTTGAAAATGCGGTCATTCCAGTCAATGTTCTGAGATGTACATTTAATAAAAAATCCCATATGGAATATCTTTTTACAATATTTCATAGGCTAAATTCTGGTGGGCAAAAGTTAAATAATCAAGAAATACGAAACTGTATATACAGTGGTGAACTAAATGCGTTGCTTAAAGAGCTGGACGATAATCCGCTTTGGCGGGAACTCCATCGCATGAAAGAAGGCCAGAGCCTCCGTTTTGTTAAGCAAGAGATTATTCTTAGGTTTTTTGCGTTGATAGATCGTCCTGATAAATACCAAGGCAAAGTCTCAAAATTCCTAAACGACTATATGTATGACAATAGAAATCCGGGCGCGGATTTTATTGAGGCCAAGAGACGTCTGTTTGAGCGCACTGTCGATCAATTGTTGGGCCGAGTTTTGGGAAAAAGCTTTGATCAGAAGTTGCCGATCGCAATTTTGGAAGCCGCGTTAGTTGGAATCGGACGCAACATTGATCGTGTTGAGCAGATGAAGGTTGCTGAGCTGCGGAAAAAATATAAAGAAATGCTGGATTCTGAGTCCTTCTCGGAGGAAGCCTTAGCGGAAGGGCTTTCTAAAAAGGCACGGGTCACTGAAAGGATCGAAGCCAGCATCGCAGCCTTTTCTGAGGCCTGACGATGGTTGCGAAGACATACATCGAGCCTACATTGAAGGCCTTAGATGAGCGCTATCGCGAAGGATTAAAAAATAAAGAGGCACTACTTGTTTCGAAAATGGCAATTATTGAGCTGGGTGGATGGACTGAAGAAACGATAGACGCATTAGTGAGCAGGTATGCGCAACGAAAAATCCAACATTCTCCGAGATTGAATAAGTTCAACGAAGCTGTGAGATATACACACGGTTTTCAGTACCAAAAACATTTCACTCATCTAGTAAAAGAGCTGGTTGGATGCTTGGGGGTTGAGTTAATAGAGAGAAAAGCTGATAGATTAAAAATTCAACGACTTGAAAGCGCTTTATCAAACTTGACGGACGCGAGGAACAAAGCGGCCCACACACACATACAGGGAGCGACATACACTATCGATGCGCCATCGGTGACGCTTTCAAATTACAATTTTATTTATGATGGCCTAAAAGAATTTGAAAAATATTTTAATAAAACAAATCTACATATAAATATATAAAGATAGCTAAATTATTTTTCTAATTTTATTTGCTGCCTCTCTCAACGGATCGTCCGCCAAGTGCGCATAGCGCTGCGTCGTCTGCGGTTGGGTATGGCCGAGCAGGCGTCCGACGATCGGCAGGCTCACTCCGCCGGAGACGAGGTGCGAGGCGAAGGTGTGCCGAAGGTCATGGATGCGCACGTTTTTGATCCTCGCGGCGGTTCTGACTTCATCCCAGAATTTTTTGATTTCCGTTACGGGCTGGCCCGCTATTCGGCTGGGGAAGACATAGGCCGTTTCGTCGTTGATCCCTCGTTTCATCTCTGCCAACAGAGCGGTGGCCTGGGTGGATAGGGGAACGTGCTCTAGGCGTTTCTGCTTGGTCGTATGGGCGGGCTTCGTCCACGTGCCCCGGTCGAGGTCAAATTGATCCCAGGTCGCAGACATGACTTCGCCCTTGCGGGCCCCGGTCAGGGTCAGCAATCGAACGATGTTGGCGCATTTCTGATTGGGGTGTTTGTCCAGCACGTCGATCAGGCGGGAGAGCTCTTCATTGTTCAGCCAACGGTCGCGCTTTTCCTCCTGATACTTCGCGATGCCTTCGACCGGGTTGGCGTCGCACCATCCCCACCCCTTGGCGAGTGAGAACATCTTGGATAGCAGCGCGCGCACGCGGTTGGCTTTGTAGGGTGTCGGCTTCAGTTGCAGAAGAATGCTCTCGATATCGCGGCGCGACACCTCGCGCACCTTGCGCGGGCCAAGTGCCGGCAAGACGATATCGCGAAGCATGGTCTTGTCGTTTCGGAGCGACGAGGGGCGCTTGTTTGGGGTCGCGTGGCGCTCCATGTAGTCCTCAGCGAGTTCCCGCACCGTAGGAGCAGTTCTGGAGTCCGTACGCTCCTGCGCAGGGTCTTTCCCGTGGGCGACACTACCAAGATGCTGTTTCGCGAGTTTGCGGGCTTCCTCAGCGGTCAGAACGCCATGCCGCCCCAAGGTCATGCGCCGCGAGCGTCCGTCCTTTCGGTATTGGACTACGTAGCTTTTGACGCCTGACGGTTTCACGCGGACGCCGAAGCCGGGGAGCTCATCATCCCATTCGAAGCGATCATTCGCGGCAGGGGTGAGCAGATCGATGAAACGTTTGGTTAGTCTAGCCATCTGAATCCGCCGTTGCTGACTGGCTAGCTGAGCGCTCCAGTGTTTTTCGCTTCGGGCGAATGAGAATTGCCCAGAAGACCGACCCAGTGACACCGCCCCACAAACAGAAAATCCAAAAGAAAACAAAAACGCTGGAAGACCTGAAACCGGTCATGCCAAATGCAATCAGCATTGCGATAAGGCCAACCGCCAAGCCGCCCCAAAAATAGTGGGATGACTCTGCAATTCCTTTCCTGGCCAGAAGCCAGTGCAGCAGTGGAAAGGCGGTTATCGAAGCCCAAAATATAGACAAGAAGACGAGCTCGTTGCTCCAGAACAGAAAGGCAACGAACATGCTCAAGACGAATGCAGCTATTAGCCCTGATGATGAGGCAACAAAGAGCGCGATCAAAAATTTGAGACTGTAAGGGATCATTCGGGTAAGCATTAGGTAAGCAGTGTGTCTCGAATTTGAACGAAATTCAGCGAACCATATTCACCCAGTCGTGTCAAAAAATATCGTAAAATCAACATAATATGATCGTATGTCGCAATGTCGCGATGATGAGCGAACTCGGTGATTTCTGACTCTTAATCAGCGGGTCCAAGGTTCGAGTCCTTGTGCGCCCACCATTTCTTAGAAAAATCAAATGGTTGGGATCCGGTTTTCGGAGGATGGCGGTCGTGCCGCCTTGAAACGGGACGTGTTTGTGCCTATCTGCATAGCAGGGCATGCATCGTCCAAAGGTGTATGCGGCCCTTTTTGTTATGATTGATCGCATTGCTCCCCATACCCAGGTCGATGGCACCGCGAAGCCGGTGCGGCCCCCCGTTGAGAAAACGGAGGCGGGCGAAACGCGCCGTGTCGGGGTTGAGATTGAATTCGCCGGCATGGATGTACCCGCCGCGGCCGAGTTGGTTCGCGACACCTTCGGCGGGGCCGTGCTCGAGGACGACCCCCATCGTCTGATCGTCGAAGACACGGCGTTCGGTGATTTCGTGGTCGAGCTGGATGCCCAGGTGGTTCACGGAAAAGGCCCGGAACGCGATGACGGCGCCAACCTCAAGAAAATCCTGCCCGACGATGTCGATGCCGCCGCCCGCGAAGCGCTGGGCAAGGCCGTGTCCGGTATCGTCCCGGTGGAAATCGTCTCGCCGCCTATTCCTTGGCCCGACCTGGGCCGGATGGCGAGCCTGACGGACGGCCTGCGCAAAGCCGGGGCCAAGGGCACGGACGACAATCTGCTTTATGCCTTCGGCCTTCATCTGAATCCGGAGGTGCCGGGAACCGACGCGGCGACGATCCTGCGCCATCTGAAGGCTTATCTGGTGCTGGCCGATTGGCTACGCGACGAGATCGATATCGACGTCACCCGCCGCCTGATGCCGCATTCCGACCCGTTCCCGCGCAGCTACCTGCTGGCCATGTTGGAACCGGGATACGCGCCCGACCTTAAGAAACTGATCGCGGACTACCTTGAACACAACCCGACCCGAAATCGCGAGTTGGATATGCTGCCGTTGTTCCGCCATCTGGACGAACAGGCAGTTCTTGATCGGCTGGACGATCCATTGATCAAGGCGCGCCCGACCTTCCATTATCGTTTGCCGGATTGCGCCCTGGGTGATGCGGGTTGGTCACCGGTGACCGATTGGAACCGCTGGGTCCGGGTCGAGCAATTGGCCGACGACGAAGACCGCCTCAACGACATGGCGGCGGCCCTGCGAGAAAACCTTTTGCGTCCGGCCCCGGCGCGTTGGCTGGATGAGCTGCAGGCCTGGCTGACGGCGTGACGGTCAAACCCCGCATCGGCGTTACCGTGTCCAACCGCGGCGCGACGATGACCTGGCTTGCCCATTGGCTTGCGGTCAAACGTGCCGGCGGCAAGCCTGTGCGCCTGTCGGTGAACGGGAAGACCGATGTCGATGGGCTGGACGGCTTGGTGATCGGCGGCGGGGACGATATCGGCGCCGGTCTGTACGGCGGCGAGCCTGTTCCCGAGGTGCGAATCGATCCGGCGCGCGACGAAATGGAACGCAAAGCGCTGGACCAAGCGCTGCACCGGGAGGTTCCGGTGCTCGGTGTGTGTCGGGGATCGCAGATGATCAACGTGCACCTCGGCGGGACGCTGCATCAGGACATGTATTCCGTGTACGAAGGCTTGCCGCGCATGCGCACGCCCCTGGCGCGCAAGCACATCACGATCAGGCCGACCAGCCAGCTTGCCCGGGTGATGGGTGCAGGGAGGATCGCCGTCAATAGCCTGCACCATCAATCCGTCGCCAAGTTGGGTCAGGGGGTGCGTGTCGCCGCCCGGGATGCGCACCGCGTCGTTCAGGCGACCGAGCATGCCGATGCCCGATTTCTGATCGGTGTTCAGTGGCATCCTGAACTGCTGCCGTTTCGCCGCCGACATCAGTCGCTGTACCGCGGATTGGTCGAAGCCGCGCGGGAATAACGGCGTTCAGGCCCGGCCGGAAATCATAAAAACCCAGAGTCAGGAAAATGATAATCATTCGCAATTATATGCTTGCGAATGATTTGCAATATCATTATGAAGGGTCGTCAAGGAGACACGTGATGACCGACCTGAACCCCACGAGGACCTTGTTGAACGCCGGCGAGAGCATCGTCTTGCAGGCTATCCGGGAATGGCGGGGGGCCTCCCCGGAAAGCAAGGCTTCTTGCGGGACAGGTCGGGAAGGCGCGGCGAGGGCAGGAGGTGCGCAGACGCCTCCCACCCTCGCCGACGCCGTAACCGCTTTTCTGGACCTGCTGTGGCGGGCGGACCCGTTCATCGTCCGCTTCAACCCGCCGACCAATACGGGCATGACCTTGTTCGAGCTTCAGACAATCTACATCCTGGCCGAATGGCGGGCGGGCAATCACCGCACCGTGCATGAGCTGCTGGCCTGGTGGCTGCCGAATACCTTCATCGCCAATGGCCGCGCCCTGCTGACCGAGATTTCGGAAGTGCTCGATGACCTGGACATCCGCTTCCAGCCGAGCAAATGGGTGCGCGCGCATTTCCTGGGGCCGCAGCGGTTCAATCGTTCAGGGGCGTCGAAGGTGCCGACGGGCACCCGGGTCGCCCCGGCGGGCGTTCTTTGGGCGGCGGACCGGTTCTCCCGCACGCTGCACTAAGGCAAAGCCCCACCGAGAAACAAACCCCCAACAACCAAAAAAGACTATTCAGGAAGAGGAAGCAAATGGCCGAGACGCCACTGGTCGAATTCGACAACCTACATGTGACGTTCCCCACCAGCGGCAAACACGTGGAAGCCGTGCGTGGGGTTTCCTACAACATCATGCCCGGCGAGACCGTCGGCGTGGTCGGTGAGTCCGGTTCGGGTAAATCCGTGACCGCGATGTCGCTATTGCGTCTGAACGAAATGATGGGTGCGTATATCCCCAAGGGGAACATCCGCTTCAACAGCCGCGATCATGGTCAGATCGACCTGTCGCAGGTCGACAGCAAGGTCGTGCAGGGCATTCGCGGCAAGGAGATCTCGATGATCTTCCAGGAGCCGATGACCTGCCTCAATCCGGTGCTGAGCCTGCGCACGCAGCTGACGGAACCGTTGTTCCAGCATCAGAACATGGACCCGGCGGCGGCCGAGGAAAAGATCATCGGCCTGTTGAGCCGTGTCCGCATCCCCGATCCGGCGGGCAAGCTGGCGCAGTATCCGCACCATCTGTCCGGCGGCATGCGCCAGCGCGTGATGATCGCCATGGCCCTGGCCTGCGAGCCCGCGTTGCTGATCGCGGACGAGCCGACGACGGCCCTGGACGTGACGATTCAGGCGCAGATTCTCGACCTGATTAAGGATATCCAGGCCGACTTCGGCATGTCGGTCATGTTCATCACCCATGACATGGCGGTGATCGCCGAAATGGCCGACCGCGTCGTCGTCATGTACCACGGCGAAGTGGTCGAACAGGGCCCAGTGGATCAGATTTTCCACGATCCGCAGCATCCCTATACCCGCAAGCTGATCAACGCGGTGCCGCGCATCGGCAGCATGACGGGCAAGGCCGCGCCGGAAAAATTCCCCGCCATCGCGGGCTGACGGCCAAGCGACCGGCGCAATCAAAAAATCAAATGGGTGGATACCAATGAACGAACTCTCCAACTCCGAATGCCTGCTGGAAGTCGACAACCTGACGACTTATTTCGAGATCAAGGACGGCCTGCTGCGTCGTCCGATCGCCCGCGTACATGCGGTCGAAGGCGTCTCGTTCCAAATCATGCCTGGGGAAACCCTGAGCATCGTCGGCGAAAGCGGCTGCGGCAAGACGACCACGGGCCGGACCATCATCGGTCTGGAAAGCGCGACCTCGGGCAACGTCAAGTTCCAGGGCCAGTCCCTGACCGACCATGCGGGCGCCGATCGGCGCGATTTCTATACCAAGGTCCAGATGATCTTTCAGGACCCGTATTCGTCGCTTAACCCGCGCATGTCGGTGCGCGAAATCCTGGCCGAGCCGCTGAAGGTGCACAACTTGGTGCCGCGCGACGGCATCAATGCGCGCGTCGGCGAATTGCTGCACAAGGTCAACCTGCCGGCGGAATTCGCAACCCGCTATCCGCACGAATTCTCGGGCGGTCAGCGCCAGCGTATTTCGATCGCCCGCGCCTTGGCCATGAACCCGAAGCTGATCATCTGCGACGAGGCCGTATCGGCCCTGGACGTGACGATCAAGGCCCAGGTCATCAACCTGCTGATGGATCTGCAGGCGGAATTGGGCCTGTCCTATCTGTTCATCAGCCACGACATGGCGGTGGTCGAGCGTATCAGCCACCGGGTCGCGGTCATGTACCTGGGGCAGATCGTGGAAATCGGCAAGCGTGAAGACATCTTCGAGCGGCCGCAGCATCCTTATACCAAAAAGCTGCTGTCCGCCGTGCCGGTTGCCGATCCGAAGCAACGGCGCAAGGAACGGCGCCTGATGGTCGATGAAATTCCCAGCCCGGTGAAGCCGCTCAGCTACACGCCGGAACTGGTGTCCTACGACGAGGTGTCGCCCGGCCACTTTGTGGCCCGGACGTAGCCGCTCCGGCCTCGACGGCGCGGTGGCCCACGCCGTCGATTCCCGGCCGGGGCGGCTATCGATGCCGCGTCAGCTTGCGGCGTCGGGTAAGCTGTCCAGTTCCGGCTGGGCGAGATAAGCGATATCGAAAATCGTCGCCAAGGAGCCGCCGGTCGGCGGTTCAGACATGAGGCGGATACGGGTAGCTGTCCAAGCCGTGGGGTTCAGGGCTGCAACCGCGGCGATCGTGCCCTTCGCCGTGGCGTCCGCAAAGTTCCGTTCTTTCTCGTTGGCGGCGAAGGCCGCGATATTTGCATCGAGCGGCACGGGCACTTCTTCAAGCGTCAGTACCTTTGCGTTTTCACCGGGCCCTTTGCGGGCATCCAAGACCAGGCCCGTGTTGACGGCGGGTCGTCCGAAGGAATCAGTGACCACGGAAAATCGGCCATCGGTCAGAAAGTCGCGGAGCTTTACCGCGTCGCGCCAAAGGTAGAGCGAAGAATAGCTGTTGGCTGCGGCCCCGCGTTTCCCTGCCTCGCGGATTAGGAAGGCCTTGAAGAATAAGCCCGGTACGTTGTCCCACAGATTGCCGCGCGCCATGGCGCGTTCCCGAACCTGGTGCAGATCGAAGGCCGCGGGTAGGCGGTGGTGATAATGATTGAGCAGCATGGATAATCTCTCCATCGGATGGATTGAAAGGCGGTCAATAGCCGCGCGCCCGGATCGGCCAGATGGCGACCAGATGGTCGCCGTCCATGACATGACAGGCGTTGTGTAGATTGACCGTGGGGTCGCAGTGAGGGGTGACGAATTCGACCCGCGCGCCCGGCGGCAGGCTCCCTTCCGTCAGCAGCAACTTTCCGTGTTCGTCCCCGGCGAAAATATATTGGCTGTCAAAAGGCGCGCCCCGGGCCGTCTCCGGGTTGCCGCCGTCGGTGGCGAAGCATTTGGTGCCTCCGTCGATGGTGGCGCGGCGGAGGTGATGGGCACTGACGACCGTCGTCTGTACGAACAGAGACGTCTCGAACGGGCTTGCGACGCCGCCGTTCGATAGGACGGTCTGATATTCCGCATCCATGAAGACGTAGGACCCGGGCTGTAGTTCCGTGAACACGGATGACTGTGCATCGAAGGCATGGGTGCCGGTCCCGCCGCCGCTGATCGTGGGGAAGTCGATGCCGCGCTCCGCGGCAAGGTCCAGCAACGCGTGAACCCGGGCGTGAACAGTGCCTGCGGCGCGTTGACGCTCGTTGCGGTCGACAATGTGTTGAATGTGCCCAGCATAGGCCTGGAGGCCCGCCAGTTTCAGGTTGGGTTGGTCAAGGATACTCTGTGCGACCTTCAAGGCGGCGTCCGGCGTCGGCGCCCCGGTGCGGTTTTGCCCGACGTCGTAGTCGACAAGGATCGGCAAGATGACGCCGCCGTGGCGGGCGGCCGCGGCCAATGCCGCGATGTTGCCGGGTTGATCGGCGACGACCTGGATGTCGCCTGTTCCGGCCCTGGCGATGAGGGCGATCAGGCGGTCGATTTTCTCCGTCGTCACCAGTGGCGAGGTAATCAACACGTTCCCGATCCCGGCGAAGACCATCGCCTCGACTTCGTCCAGGGTAACGCAGGCGACCCCGATGGCCCCGGCGCTGATTTGTCGATGGGCGATGGCCGGGCATTTGTGGGCTTTTACATGCGGGCGCAGGGCGACCCCGGCCTTGGCCGCAATTTCGGCCATCGCATTGATGTTTCGGGTCAGGGGGGCAAGTTCGACCAACAGCGCCGGGGTTTGCAGGCGCCTGCGGGCGTCGGCTTCGCCGATGAGCGGAATGTTGGGGTGCCAACCGCCTTCTTGGAAGACGCGGTTTTCGTGAACTGCGGTGGATCGGGAAAGAGACGTCATGGGTGCATCGCCGTCAGGTTTGAAAGGGTGGGGACAACGGGACCCTAGCAATGCAGAATTAATTAAGTAAAATAATGATAAATGATATCAATCATATCAAAATGTAATTTATGTCATGAAGCAGACCTTGGATATTGAAGCCGTCCGATTGTTCACTTTGGTCGCGGACCTCAAAAGTTTTTCCCGGGCCGGAGATTCTCTCGCCCTAAGCCAGTCCGCGGTCAGCCTTAAGATCAAGCGGCTGGAGGAACAATTGGGCCGCCGTTTGTTCGAGCGCACACCGCGCAGCGTGCGCCTGACCGCGGATGGCGATGGGTTTCTGGGCGCTGCCCACGACCTGTTGGCGGCACATGCGGCGGCCTTGGCCGCGTTCGATCTGGAGACGTTTCGCCTGACCGTCGGGATCAGCCACCATATCGTCGGGGCGGATCTGCCGGCGTTGCTGAAGAAGACGACCGGCGCGCACCCGGGATTGGTGTTGGATGTGCGTTTGGCGGCATCACGGGATGTGCTTGCTGATTTCAATGATGGCCATTTGGATGCGGCGATCATCCTGAGCTTTGACCGCGGCCCGGTCGATGGGGTGCATCAAATCGAAGAGCCGATCGGTTGGATGGCCGCACCCGAGATCACGCTTCGCGACGGCCAGGCGCTTCCTTTGGTGTCTCAATCCGGCGCGTGCAGTCTTCGTTCCAAAGCGCTGAATGCGCTGGATGCGGCATCGATCCCGTGGGTTGACGCCTTCATCGGCGGGGGGCTGACCACGATAGGGGCAGCGATTGCCGCAGGCTTGGGGGTTGCGGTGCTAAGCCGCCGTGCCGCGCCGCCGGGCTGTATCGACGTCGGCCAGCGGCTTGGCCTGCCGGACCTGCCGACACCTGCGATTGAGGTGCTGTCGAATGTTCAAGGCAGCCGCGCGAAAACGGCGATCGGGACGCTCGTCGCAGCGATGCGGACAACCACCGGCGGCGCTTCGGTCGCATCTTAGCAGGATAAATTTTCGTCCTATGCTCGGTCGTCGACGATGCCGCTTTGGTCAGGCGACGCGCTTTTCGAAAGATTGCTCGATTCGTTCGCGCAACAGGTTGACCGTGGCCGGCTTGGTGACGAAGCCGTCGGCGCCCAAGGCGCGCGCCTGAGACACCAATTCGTGGCGGCCGTGGCTGGTCAAAAAGATCACCGGCGTATCGCGGATGGTTACGTCCGCGTTGTCCCGCAATTCACGCAGGAAGGTCAGGCCGTCCATCGGGCGCATTTCGATGTCGCATAGGACGACGTGGGGCCGGACCTTGGCCATCACGTTCAAACCAGCTTGCCCGTCGGCTGCGGTTTCGATGGCACCGAATCCGATCTGTTCCATCATCTTGCGGACGATGTTCAGCACGAATTCCTGATCGTCGATGATCAACGCGGTCATGTCGGAAAAGGCAGGGTCGCTCATTCTGGGGGCCTCCGCTCCGTATGTCCGAATGCTGCCGCGACGCACTTTATCGATAAACCATTGAGCACAGACGCGGTTGGGTGGAATAAACACCCTGTTTTTCTTCTCATTAATGGTAGCTACGCGGGACGCCGCAAGCAATGCGTTTCGACATGCGGCACGAAAGCCTAATGTACGCCTAGGAAACGGAGCGCCGGTCATGACCCGCGACGGCCTGAGAGACGATGGCCAGTTCCGGCTCGATCCGGCGGGACCAATCGGCGGCTTTTTCGGTGTCGCCGCTCCGCAGGCACAGTTCGATCCGTTCGCACAAATTGGCGAAGCGGACCGCCCCAGCCAAAAGCGAAGTCCCCTTGGCCGCGTGTGCGGCCTCGCGGGCGCGGGCAAAGTCCTCGCTTTCGAAGGCGCGCAACATGTCGTCGACCAATTGCCGGGCGTTGCGCAGGTAATCCTGTAGCAACGGGGCGACCATGGTCTCGTCTCCACCGACGGCGTCATGAATATAGCGCAGGTCCAGGATCGCCTCTGCCGGAAAGGAAGGGGGCGGTGTGTCATGGTTGGCTTCCGACTCGCCGACCGGACGCCGCAGCGAGATCGCCTGAGGCAGCCAGCGTTGGATCAATGCATTGAGTTCCGAGCGGTCGACCGGCTTCGGCAGATAGTCGTCCATCCCAGCGGCTTTGCAGCGTTCGCGCGTTCCGATCAGGGCATCGGCGGTCAAGGCGATGATCGGCAAGCGCGGCCGGTTGCCCGACCGTTCCAGCGTCCTGATCCGTTCCGTCAACTCGTAGCCGTCCATTTCGGGCATGTGGCAATCGGTGATCAGAAGTCCGAACGGTTGGCGGCGCAGCCTGTTCCAGGCTTCTGAGCCGCTCGCTACGGTTTCGACGGCAATGCCCAGGCGCTCCAGCATCATGCAAATGACTTTGCAGTTCACCGGGTTGTCTTCCGCGAACAGCACCAACGCGCCGGCCTGACGGGCGGTTTCGAAATCCGGCGGGGCATACAGCGGCAAGGACGCCGTTTCGGCCGCATTTCGCACGGGTTTGTCGATTCCCGGCAGGTTCAGGCCCAAGGCCATCGCGGCGGCCTGCCAAAGCATTGCGCGTTGAATGGGTTTCGGAACGTAAAGGCGACGGCGTGCGACATCGTCCGCGCTGATCGCCAGAATATGCCCCCGGGGCATCAAGACGATTGTTCTTTGGCTGATCGGATCGGCGGATCTTTCCCGCTCGTTCAGAAAGCGGGAAATCCCGACAGCGGCGCGGTCATGGTCGACCACTAGAAGATCGAATTTCTCGGACAGCAACGCGCCGCCGCTTGTCATTTGCGTTAGCGCACGCAGGCTGGGGATGATCTTGGTCTCGGCCCCAAGGTGCGCCATATAGCTTTCGATGCATCCGCCGGTCTCGTGGTCGGCGGCGAGAATACCGACCCGCGTGCCGACGAACGGACGGCCCATGACGACCGTGGCATCGTGTTCCGCGTGAAGCGGGATCGTGACGCTAAAGGTCGAGCCCGCGCCCTCCTTGCTGTCGACATCGACATCTCCGCCCAGCACCTCGGTCAGGGCTTTGCAAATCGACAGGCCCAGACCGGTGCCGCCGAACCGCCGCATGGTCGAGGAATCCCCCTGTTCGAACGGCTGGAACAGTTTCCGCTGGTTCGCCGGTGATATGCCGATGCCGGTGTCGGTTATCCGAATGACCAGGCGAGGCGGCTCGTTGCCGTCGACTTCATGGGGGCGAACGTCGATGCCGACCACGCCGTTATCGGTGAACTTGACCGCGTTGCCGACCAGATTGAGAAGAATTTGTCGCAGGCGCGTCGGGTCGCTGACGATCGTGTCGGGCAGGGCAGGATCGACAAAGACATTCAGGCGGTTTCGCTTTTCTTCGGCCCGGGGGGCCATGAGCTCGGCAACGCCGTCGATCAATTCGGTCAAACGGAATGGGCTTGGGTCGAGTTCGATACGACCGGCTTCGATCTTCGAGAAATCGAGAATATCGTCGATGATGCCCATCAGGGTTCGGCTGGAATCCTGGATGATCTCCAGCATGCCTTGTTGGCTGTTGTTGAGCGGGGTGTCCCGGAGCATCTCGGCCACCCCAAGTATGCCGTTCATCGGCGTGCGAATCTCGTGGCTCATGTTGGCCAGGAATACGGATTTGGCCTGGTTTGCGCTTTCCGCCGTGTCGCGTGCTTCGCGCAGGCGTTCTTCCAATTCGGCATTTTCCGTCACGTCGACATGGATGCTGACCACGCCGCCGTCGGGCAGATGGCCGCGCCGGGATTCGATGGTTCGCCCGTTCTTCAAACGTCGCCGGGCGATGGTCGTATCCGGCGAGCGCACGCGCTCCAAATGCCGTTGGACAATCTCTTCGTCCGGTGCGTCGACGTCTTCGTATTCGCCGCGTTCGACCAGAAAACGGACCGCATTGGCCAAGGGAGCACCGACATAGACAAGTTCGGGCGGGAAGTCGAACAGCTTGAGGTAGTGGTCGTTAAAGGCGGCAAACCGCAGGTCCGGGTCGATAACCACGATGCCGTTGTTCATGGCGCGGACCGCGGTGTCGAACAGCTCCGTCTTCCGCTTCAGGTCGCCTTCGATTTTCTTAAGCTCGGTAATATCCGTCGAGGTCAGCGTAATACCGCCCTCCCAGGTTCGGCTTTCGCGCAGCAAGAACCACCGGCCGTCGGTGAATTCGCGGATGATCGGCGGGCCCGGATTGCGGTGGGCGCGCAACCGCTCCTGGACGAATTCTTCTTCGCGGCCTTTGGCATCGGCGATAAGACCGACCTTGGCGCGGGCGATGTCTTCGAAGGTTCCCCCCTTCGCCAAAATCTCGTCGGCGTGGGGGTGATTGTTGGCATAGCGCGCATTCATCAGCACCAGGCGGTCGTCCGCGTCGTACAGGGCGAACCCTTCCTGCAAGCTTTCCACCGCGCCGCGCAGGCGATTTTCGCTTTGTTGCAGCGCGGCTTCGGCCCGGCGTCGTTCCTCGACCTCGCGGGTCAGTTCCTGGGTGCGCTCTTCGACACGCTTTTCCAGTTCGTCATGGGCTTCGCGCAGGTCATTCTCGGCGCGGACCCGTTCGCTGATGTCACGAACGAAAGAGAAGACGTATTCCTGCCCTTCGTGGTCGATGAAGCTGGATGAGATTTCGACAGGAAAAGTGGTGCCGTCTTTTCGCCGGGAAGAGCCGAACGTCACTTTGTGGCCCAGTGCTTTGATCTTGTCCCAGAAATCGGGCCATTCGTCGGCCTGTGCATGGTTGATTTGCGGAACGTACATCGCCAGCAATTCATCGCGCGTGTAATCCAGCGCCCGGCAGGCCGCATCGTTGACGTAGGTCAGCAATCCTTCGGAGTTCACGGCGAAGAACGGGTCGTTGACCTCCTGCACCGCGGTTTCCATCAGGTACAGTTGCTGCGTCGCCTTGCGCGATTTGGTGACGTCGAACAACACGGTGCAAATTGCCGGGCCGTCGCCCCAATCGATCATGAAGGACCGGTTGTTGAGCCAAACTTCCGACCCGTCCTTCCGCAGCCCGCGATAGACATAGTCGTTGGGGGCGCTGCGTCCCTGCATGCGGGCAAGATCGTAGCCGCGAATGCGGGCCATTTCTTCCGGCGCCAATGTTGCTTCTAGCCCGCCGTGGCGAAGGAACTCATTCTGGCCTTCGAATCCGAAAATTCGCAAAAAGGCCGGGTTGATATAAAGGGGATAGAACCCACGATGGACGACGATCCCTTGGCTGGCTTCCTCGGTCAGGGTTCGGAATCGGCGTTCGGTCTCGACGAGCGCCCGTTCGCGGGCGATCCGCCTGGAAATATCCTGGGCGAAGGCGAACAGGAATTCTTCGCCGGCATACTCCATGACCGTGGCGCGCACTTCGACCGGAACGGCGGAGCCGTCCTTGCGCCGGTGCCGGGTGTCGAACAGAACCGCTTCGCCGTGGCGCAGTTCTTCCCAGAACAGGTCCCAGTCCTTGTCGGGCGGGGGACCGTCGCTGAAATCCGCATAGGACATGTTCAGCAGTTCGTCGCGGCTATATCCGAGATGGCGACAGGTGGCTTCGTTGACGTAGAGAATGCGTTGATCACGACGCAGCCAAAGCAGGAATTCGCTGGAGTGAGAAAGCGAAAATTCAGCGAATTTCAACGTCTCCTGCGCGACCTCGCGGTCGGCGATTTCGCGCTGCAGCTCGTAAGTTCTCTCTTCGACCCGTTTTTCCAGCTCTTCCTGATGACGTTCCAAGGCCTGTTCGAAGGCCGTGCGCTCCATCAAAAGGTCGTTGATCTCGCCGCTGATGATCCTGAACTCGTCATTTCCTTTCAGCGGAAGCGTGCGCGACATGTCGCCGGAGGCCCGGATCGCCAACAATGAGCGCTGCATGTCCGCGAACGGGCGAACGATCATTCTGCGCATCATGAACAGGATCGCGAGCAGAACCACCAACGAACCGATCACGCCCATCGTTCCGGCGGTGCGGACCGTGGCGCCGCCCAGGTTGTGGATCGACGACCAAGCGGTGATCGAATAAAGCGCCGCCGGATAACCGAACAGATCGCGTTGCACAAGAAACGCGGTCCAGGCGCCGTCGTGGCCGGTTTCGATGACAGGCTCGTCGAGCGCGAGAATCCGATTGACCATTTCCTGCTGCCCGCCGGACAGGACATCCGTGATCGGCGTCATCTCCAACGCATTGTTCATGTAGCCGGAGATCCGCGAGACCGCGGCCTTGTTCATCAACCGCCCTACGATCACCGTGCCGACGGCGGCCGGATGCTGGTTCTTTCCGAACAGTGGTGCGGCGGCGACCAACATCGGGCCTTGGTCGCTGGCGACGGTGCCGCGGATGTTTCCGCCGCCGCGCAGGTGCGCCAACAGCAGATGGTCCTTGGGAAAGGTTTGGGAATTGAGATTGCGAAGGCTGATTTCGGAATTCGTCTCGCGGTTTCGCGTGTATCTGAACGTTGCGTGCCGATGGCGGTCGATGACGATCACGAGATCCAGGCCGAAGGCGGCCAGTTCCTGTTCCGAAAGGAACTGCTGGGCGAACTTCGGATCGTCATTGTTCGCGAATTTTGCGAGGCCGTCCCACTCGGACCAAGTCGTGGCCAATGAATCCAGGCTTTTGGCCTCGTCATCGACGCTGGCCATCGTGCGACCGATTTCGCGGCGGATTTCCTGACGTTCAAGGGTCCGGAAGCTTTCCAGAACGACCTGATCGAGTACGGCCAGGTTGCCGAGCAGCAGGCCGCCTAAGACGACCACCAGAACCGCGATGATTTTGGTCTGGATCGACATATCTAACAGGTCCCCGACCCGTCTTTCCCAGGCCCGCGCGCCCTTTCGCTACGGGATGGCACATATTTGCATGTATTGGTCGATTTCACCAAATCCCGAAAATCGGGACAGGGCGGCCGGGTGATGCGAGTCATCAAAGCGTCATGAAACCGCAAGAATTGGGTCACTGCCCGTCACTTAGATAGCCGCCATTCCGGTGCAGGCCAATGCCGCCGATGGCGGCTTGCCCGGTCGTAGGCTGCTCGGGGGGAGCCGCCGCATCAGCGCCATCACGACAGGGATGACAATGACATCCGCATCGATGCCAGCCATTCGCGTACACAACCTTTCCAAAACGTTCCGCAAGGGGTTCCAAACGACCCGGGCGTTGGACAACGTCAGTCTGTCGATCGAAAGCGGCGAAATGGTCGCCCTGATCGGGGCTTCCGGTTCGGGCAAATCGACTTTGATGCGCCATATCTCGGGCCTGATGTTGGCTGATCGGTCCGGCGATGGCGTGATCGAGGTGCTGGGTTATCCGGTTCAGGAAAATGGCCGCCTGGCCCGTGGCGTGCGCGCTGTGCGCGGCCGTGTCGGGGTCATCTTTCAACAGTTCAATCTGGTCGACCGCCTGTCCTTGATGACCAACGTGTTGTTGGGGTTCCTGGGTAGAATTCCCGCTTGGCGGGGATGGTTTGCGATGTTCTCGCGCGAGGAAAAGCTCCGCGCGCTCGAGGCCTTGCGTCGCGTCGGCATCGACCAATACGCAACGCAGCGCGCCTCGACCCTGTCCGGCGGACAGCAACAACGCGCCGCCATTGCCCGCGCCCTGGTCCAACAGGCGGAGATCGTCTTGGCGGACGAGCCGATTGCATCGCTCGATCCGGAATCGGCCCGCCGCGTGATGGAAAACCTGGCCCGCATCAACCGCGAGGACCGCATCACCGTCGTCGTGTCCCTGCATCAGGTCGATTTCGCGACCCGCTACTGCACCCGCACGGTCGCGCTGCGCGATGGCGTCATCGTCTATGACGGGCCCAGCGAAGCCCTGACCCACGATTTCCTGCGCGAACTGTACGGCGCGGCCGGAGAGGAATTGATCCTTCCCGGTCCGATCGCCGGTGCACCCCGGCACGATGCCCGGGCGCGCATCCATCCGGCGTCTGCATAACGCCCCGCGCCCCGTATTTTTTTGTCCCACTAACCGCCTTCATCGACTCAAAGCTACTCAGGAGGAAGTCGAAAATGTTCAAAAAGGCCATGATCGCCGGCATCGCGCTGGCGGCCTTCGCTTCGGTCCAGACGGCCAAGGCTGAAATGCCGAACCCGCTGACCTTCGGTATCATCTCCACGGAATCGTCCCAGGGCCTGAAGAAAAGCTTCACCCCGTTCCTGGAAGACATGAGCAAGCAGCTCGGCGTCGAGGTCAAAGCCTTCTTCGCTTCCGACTATGCCGGTGTCATCGAAGCCATGCGCTTCAAGAAAGTCGACGTTGCCTGGTTCGGCAACAAGTCGGCCATGGAAGCCGTCGACCGCGCCGGTGGCGAAGTCTTCGTGCAGACCGTCGACGTGACCGGCAACCCCGGCTACTGGTCGCTGCTGATCACGCAGGCCAACAATGACAAGCTGAACAAGCTTGAAGACGCCCTGAAGTGCGATCAGTCCCTGACCTTCGGTAACGGCGATCCGAACTCGACCTCGGGCTTCCTGGTTCCGAGCTTCTATGTCTTCGCCAAAAACGATGTCGACCCGAAGAAGTGCTACAAGTCGGTTCGCAACGCCAACCATGAAACCAACGCGCTGTCCGTCGCCAACGGTCAGGTCGATTTCGCCACCAACAACACGGAATCGCTGTCGCGTCTGAAGAAGAACCATCCGGAGGCCGCCGCCAAGATCAAGGCGATCTGGAAATCGCCGCTGATCCCGAACGATCCGATCGTGTGGCGGGCCGAGCTGGACAAGCCGTCCAAGAGCAAGATCAAGGGCTTCTTCCTGTCCTATGGCCGCTTTGGCTCGAATGCCGAAAAGGAACGCAAAATCCTGGCGGGCGTCAGCTCGGGTTGGGCGCCGTTCGAAGATTCCTCGAACGCCCAGCTCTATCCGATCCGTCAGCTGCAGCTGTTCAAGGACAAGCGCAAGCTGGTCAACGACGAGCGTCTTGATGCCGCCGAAAAGGCCAAGAAGATCGCCGATATCGATCGCAAGCTCGATGTTCTTAAGGTCCTGAGCGACAACCAGCTCGCCCTTAAGTAAGACCTCTGCGTATGACGCCGTGCCTCAAAAGGGCACGGCGTTTTCGTATTCATTCCCAACGCAACTCGGAAAGCCCCGCCATGACCGTGATCGACAATACCGGCGCCGCCGCACAGCCGATGACCCTGCCGCCGCGCGATATGAAACGCTCCGTCGTCAATCTGTTGGGATGGGCGGTGGTCTTGATCGTTCTGGCCTGGGCTTGGCAGGGCTCGGAGATGAACCCGCTGGCGTTGTTCGAATATTCGGCCAACATGGCGGAATTCGCGTCCGGCTTCTTCCCGCCCAATTTTCATGATTGGCCGACCATGCTGCACGAGATGGTCATCACCGTGCAGGTCGCCATTTGGGGTACGGTCCTGGCGGTGGTCTGCTCCATCCCCTGCGGCATCCTATCGTCGCAAAACATTGTGCCTTGGTGGGTCTATCAGCCGATGCGCCGCTTGATGGACGCCGCGCGGGCGATCAACGAATTCGTCTTCGCCATGTTGTTCGTGGTCGCGGTCGGCCTGGGCCCGTTTGCGGGCGTGCTGGCTTTGTGGATCCACACCACGGGCGTTCTGGCCAAACTGTTTTCCGAAGCGGTCGAAGCCATCGACCCCAATCCGGCGGAAGGCATCCGGGCGACCGGGGCCGACGCCGTCCATGAAGTGATCTTCGGGGTCATCCCCCAGGTTTTGCCGCTATGGATTTCGTTTTCCCTGTACCGGTTCGAAAGCAACCTGCGCTCGGCCACGGTGATCGGCATCGTCGGCGCCGGCGGGATCGGGATGATGCTGTGGGAATACATCCGCGGCTTTTATTACGCGGAAACGGCGGCGGTGATGATTTTCATCATTGGCACGGTGACGCTTCTCGATCTGTTCTCCCAGGCTTTGCGCCAGCGCTTTACCTGACGGCATAGGCCGGAAGGCCATCTTGGCGGCTCCGTTATATTAGGCTACCGTTCGAATGAGATCTGTTAAAGGGTCACGGCGCGGGAACCGCTGCGCCGGTATTCGAGCAAGGAAACATTGAAATGCCGCAAGACGCTGCCCTGGGAACCGCAATGGCCGTTGCGGGTGATGACCGCAACTCCGAAATTCGCGACGAAATTACCAGCCTGCAGGAAGAAATCTCCCAGGTCGGAAAAGTCGCCGAACAGATCGACGCTATTGCCAAGCAGACCAACCTGTTGGCTTTGAACGCGACCATCGAAGCGGCCCGTGCCGGTGACGCGGGCAAGGGCTTCGCCGTCGTCGCGGGCGAGGTCAAGAACCTGTCGGCCCAGACCGCGCGCGCCACGGCCGAGGTCGGCGAGGTGCTGGAAAACCTGCGCCGCCGGGTCGATCATCTGGCGAAGCTGCTGTAAGGCGACACTTCCATCCAATTTGAATTTGTGTGGCGGCGGTGGCCTGATTAGGCCACCTGTCGTCCGCTCTGCCATACGCCCTTGATCGCGGGCATGTGGTGGTAGGACTGCACCCGGACCAGGTCGGCCCGTTTGCCCGGGGCGATTTCGCCGCGGTCGTGCATGCCGACCATTTCCGCCGGTGAGGCGCTGACCATGGCGATGGCCTGGGGCAGGGGGATGCCGTGTTCCTCGGCCAGGATAAACGGCGCGTGGATCATCGAAATCGGGACGTAGTCCGACGCCAATCCGTCCAGCAGCCCGGCCTTGGCCAGGTCGGCGGCGGCGATATTGCCGGAGTGGGAACCACCCTTGACCACGTTGGGGCTGCCCATGATGGTTTTCATGCCATGGGCATGGGCGGCTTCGGCGGCTTCCATGGTGGTCGGGAATTCAGAAATCTGAATGCCGTCCTCATGTCCTTGCGCCACATGGCCGACCGTGGTGTCGTCGTGGCTGGCGACGGGGATGCTCCGCGTGCGGGTCTCGTCCATAACCGCGCGGCGGTTGCGGTCGCTGTAATTCTTCTGGCGTTCCAACAGGCCATCGATCTGGGCGTCCAGTTCGTCCGGCGTATAGGTGCGGCCGTAATACCGCTTCCATTTGTCCAGATCACGCCATTGCCGTTGGCCAGGGGTATGGTCCATCACGGAAATCAGGCCGACCAAAGGGTTGTCGATGATCGTCGCCAATTCGTCCAGAACGGTGGCCGAGGCGACCTCGACCCGCAGGTGCAGGCGATGGTCGGCTTTCAGCAGGCCGTCGTCGATGCCCGCACCAAGAACGTCCCGCGCCAGCGCCAAAGCACCCATGCGGCCCTGTTTGCCCAGGTGCATATCGCCGACGACCAGGGAATCGAACACCGTGGTCACGCCCGAGGTGGCGAGCATGCGGTCATGAACGTGGAACGCCGCCATGCCCGGCCATTTGACGCCCGGGCGGGGTTCCAGATGTTTTTCCAGGTTGTCCGTGTGGACGTCGACCAATCCGGGGATCAGGTAATCGCCGTCGCAATCGATGGCCTGGGCCAGGCCGCTGCGGCCTTCGTCGACGTCGCGGATGACGCCGCCATCGACCCGCACCGTGCCGGTAAAGGCCCGGTCGCGGGTGACCACGGTGGCGTTGGTAAAGATAAGCTCCGAGGCCATGGCCCCGCTGTGTACCATGATGTTCATCATCGCATACGTCTTCGGCGGTGTTGGCCGCCGGTATGGCGGACTTTGACCCCCTGCCTCTTAAAGACAAGGGGTGTCCGCTCTGTGACGATGAGGTGACGAAACGATTACGCCGGTCAACTGCCGGTGGGCAACGCGTCAGGTGCTGGGTTCGAACAGCAGCTGCACGCGGTCGCCGGCGAACCGGGTCAGGCCGTATTCGACCGGTCGGCCGTCGGCGTCGACATTGATGCTTTCGGCGACCAGCACCGGGCGATTGGGCGGCTGGCTCAACAGCTGGGATTCGTCGGTATCCGGCATGCGGGTCGTGACCCGGGTGATCTTGCGATAGAAATCCGCGACCCCGAACTGTGCCAGGGCCTTCGAGATCGAGCGCGATTCTTCGAACGCTTCGATCATGCTGGGGAACCGTTCGGCGCAGAAGAAATGATCGGCGATGCTGATCGGGCGTCCGTCCGCTTCGCCGATGGACCGGATCAGCGAAACAAGCGCACCTTCTTCCAACTCCAAGGCATCGGCGACGTCGCCGCTGGCCGGGACCCGCTCGCTCAGGACGACCCAGCCGCCCGGCTGGCGGCGCTGGGCCATGATGTTTTCGGAAAACCGGGTGCGCCTGCGCACGGGATAATCGATGACGTGTTCATGGACGAAGGTGCCGCGCCCTTGTTCGATGCGGATCAGGCCTTCTTGCTCCAAGGCCTTCATGGCCCGGCGAACCGTGTGGCGGTTGACGTTGTAGCGCTCGGCCAATTCATGTTCGGTCGGCAGGCGCGAGCCCGGCGCGATCATGCCGCTGGCGATGTCGTCCGAAATCTGTTCCTCGATCTGACGCCACAGCGAGATGCCAGATCCCCGTTTTACTCTGGTGGGGTCCATGTGTTCAGTGCCTTTGCGTGTTGGTTTCCGGTCGTCGCGCGTGGCCGGTCGGTCACGATGGTGTCATCCAATCGTCATGACTTGCCGATTTACTTTCATCCTCACGCCACGCCATATTACCACCAAAGAAATAGACGTCTATACCTATTTTGAGTTTGTCTACTGGTCCGCCGCGGCGGCCGGTGACGGACGGAGAACACGACGAAGATGCCAGATCGAATTAATTCCGTGGCCGAGTTGCCAATGGACACATCCGCCCGCGGGGCCTGGATGGGGGTTCTGGCGCGGGCCGATGTTTCCGAGATGGAAGCCGCCTGGCAGGAACTGACGTCGCAGGGGGCGCCCAGCACCTACGATCATCTGCGCGCGCCGGAACGGGGCCTGGTCATGGTTCGGGGTCGGGCGGGCGGCGACGGGGCGGCGTTCAACCTGGGCGAAATGTCGGTCACGCGGTGCTCGGTCCGTTTGCCGGACGGCACGGTTGGACATGGTTACGTGGCCGGACGGTCGACGCGCCACGCGGAACTGGCGGCGCTGTTCGACGGCTTGTTGCAGACCGCGGATTGGTCAGACCGGGTCGCGGCCCGGGTGATCGCCCCGACGCAGGCGAAGCTGGCGGCCGAGCGCTTGCGGACGGCGTCGAAGACGGCGGCGACCCGTGTGGAATTCTTCACCATGGTCCGCGAGCAGGGAGGGCCGCAGGAATGACCCAAGTCGCGCCCAATACCGGGTTGGCCGAGCCGGTCCACGGTGCCCAGGCCGTGTTCCGCGCGGTGCTTCAGGCGATGTCCCGCCCGGGTGACGTGGTCGATCTTTCCGTGTCTCCCGATGCACCCGCGCCGTTGAATGCGGCGGCGGCGGCGGTGTGCCTGTCCCTGTTGGATTTTGAAACGCCGCTGTGGATCGGCGGTGAAGGCGATCTGTCGTTGGCGCAGGGGTACCTTGCCTTTCACACCGGCGCGCCCCGCGTGACCGACAGCGCCCAGGCCGATTTCGCCTTGGTCACCGATGGCGCGGCGCTGCCGCCGCTTGATTGGTTCCGGACGGGGACGGACGAACTGCCCGAAGCTTCGACGACCGTGATCGTGCAGGTCTTGGATATCGTCGCGGCGGAACGGGGTGCTGCAGCCTGGACCTTGACCGGCCCCGGTATCGAATGTGCAACGGGTTTGACCGTGACGGGCGTGCGCGATGACCTGCCCGCCGATCTTGCCCACAACGCGGGTCTTTTTCCGCGCGGCGTGGATCTGATTTTCTGCGCGGGTGCCCGACTGGCGGCCTTGCCGCGCACCACGCGGGTGGAGGCCTAAGCGATGTATGTCGCGGTCAAAGGCGGCGAAAAGGCCATCGACAATGCCCATGCCCTGCTGGCCGAGGAACGGCGCGGCGACCCGGCGGTGCCGGAGCTGAGCCTGGAGCAGATCAAGCAGCAGATGCGCCTGGCCGTCGACCGGGTGATGGGCGAAGGCTCGCTCTACGACGCCGATCTGGCGGCCCTGGCGATCAAGCAGGCGCATGGTGATCTGGTCGAAGCGATCTTCCTGTTGCGGGCCTACCGCACGACCTTGCCGAGACTGGCGGTCAGCACGCCGGTCGACACGGCGGAGATGACGGTGCGGCGGCGCATTTCGGCGACGTACAAGGACCTGCCGGGCGGGCAGGTTCTGGGCCCGACGTTCGATTATACTCACCGCTTGTTGGACTTCGCCCTGGCGGCGGACGGCGACGCCCCGCGCACGACGGCGGACGGCGACGCCGAGTCCATGGCCGCACCCATGCCCCGGGTCACGGACCTGCTGGCCCATGAAGACCTGATCGAGCCGGAAGGCCAAAGTGACGATCCCGATGGCAAGGTCGCGGACCTGACGCGCGAGCCCCTGTCCCTGCCCGCGGGGCGGGACCTGCGGCTTCAGAATCTGGCCCGCGCCGACGAAGGCTTCCTGTTGGCGCTGGGCTATTCGACGCAGCGTGGCTATGGCCGTAACCATCCCTTCGCCGGAGAAATCCGCATGGGTGAGGTCGCGGTCGAGATCGTGCCCGAGGAACTGGGCTTCGCCATCGATATCGGCGACATCACCGTGACCGAATGCCAGATGGTCAACCAGTTCGCCGGCTCGGCGACCGAGCCGCCGCAATTCACGCGCGGCTACGGACTGGTGTTCGGGCGGTCGGAGCGCAAGGCCATGGCGATGTCCCTGGTCGACCGGGCGCTGCGCGCCAAGGAATTGGGCGAGGACGTAATCGCCCCGGCCCAGGATGAGGAATTCGTGCTCTACCATTCGGACAACGTCGAAGCGCAAGGCTTCGTCCAGCACCTGAAGCTACCGCATTACGTCGATTTCCAAAGCGAGCTGGTGTTGATCCGCGCCTTGCGCCGCGAGGCCCGGGAAAGATGTGAGGAGGCCGCCGAATGAACGCGGCGCATGACGGCTACAATTTCGCCTATCTGGACGAACAGACCAAACGGATGATCCGCCGCGCGGTCCTCAAGGCCGTGGCCATTCCCGGCCATCAGGTGCCGTTCGGATCGCGGGAAATGCCGCTGCCCTACGGTTGGGGAACGGGGGGGATTCAGGTCACGGCTTCGATCATCGGCCTGTCCGACGTGTTGAAGGTCATCGACCAGGGTGCCGACGACACGACCAACGCGGTTTCGATCCGGCGCTTCTTCGCCCGCACTGCCGCCGTGGCGACGACCGAGGCGACCGAGGACGCGACCATCATTCAGACGCGCCACCGCATTCCGGAAACGGCCCTGCGCGCGGATCAGATCATCGTCTATCAGGTGCCGATCCCCGAGCCGCTGCGCTGGCTGGAGCCCCGCGAGGCTGAAACCCGCAAGATGCATGGCCTGGCCGATTACGGCGTGATGCATGTGAAACTGTACGAGGACATCGCCAAGTACGGTCATATCGAAACCTCGTACGATTATCCGGTGATGGTCAACGACCGCTACCTGACCGCGCCGTCGCCGATCCCCAAGTTCGACAATCCGAAAATGGACGGTATGGCGGCGCTGCAACTGTTCGGCGCGGGCCGGGAAAAACGGATCTATGCGATCCCGCCGTTCACCCGGGTCGAAAGCCTGGATTTCGAGGATCATCCCTTCGAGGTTCAGACCTGGGATCGGGCCTGCGCCATTTGCGGGGCCGAAGACAGCTATCTGGACGAAGTCATCACCGACGACCGGGGCGGCTCGATGTTCGTCTGTTCCGACACCGACCATTGCCGCCGTCGGGTCGAGGATGGACACCGAGGGGAGGAGGGCTGATGGACGTACCTTTGCTCAGCGCTCGGGGAATTTCTCATTCCTATGGTGGGCGGATCGGTTGCCGCGACGTTTCGTTCGACCTGTGGCCCGGCGAGGTGTTGGGCGTGGTCGGGGAAAGCGGTTCGGGCAAGACGACGCTGTTGAAATGTCTGTCGACGGCAATCGTGCCGGGGCAGGGCAGTCTGACCTATCGGCGGGCGATCGGCGGCGAGGCCGATGTCTACGCCATGACCGAGGCTGAACGCCGGATGCTGATGCGCACCGATTGGGGCTTCGTTCATCAGAATCCGCGCGACGGCCTGCGCATGGGCGTCAGCGCCGGGGCCAACGTGGGCGAACGCCTGATGGCCGTCGGCAACCGCCACTATGGCGACATCCGCGCCCGGGTGACTGATTGGCTGGGTCGGGTCGAAATGGACTTGGAGCGGATCGACGACCTGCCGACGCAGTTTTCCGGCGGGATGCAGCAGCGCGTGCAGATCGCGCGTAATCTGGTCTCGGCTCCGCGTCTGGTGTTCATGGACGAACCGACAGGTGGCTTGGACGTGTCGGTTCAGGCCCGCCTGCTGGACCTGCTGCGCGGCCTGACCAACGACCTGGGCCTGTCTGCGATCATCGTGACCCACGATCTGGCGGTGGCCCGGTTGTTGTCCCATCGCCTGATGGTCATGCGACGGGGAGAGGTCGTGGAACAAGGCCTGACCGATCAGGTGCTGGACGACCCGCAGCATGCCTATACCCAGTTGCTGGTCTCGTCCGTGTTGCAGACGTAAGGATGTTCCCAGATGACGAATGACAATCGAGAAGCGGTGATCCGCCTGGAGAACGTCTCCAAATCCTTCATCCTGCATAACCAGGGCGGGGTTGAATTGGAGGTCTTTCGCGACGTCTCGTTGGATGTCTTCGCCGGGGAATGCGTGGCCCTGCATGGGCCGTCGGGCACGGGTAAAAGCTCGCTGATCCGGCTGATCTACGGCAACTACCTATGCCCACAGGGGCGCATCCTGGTTCGCCACGACGGACAGGTGACGGATATCGCCCGCGCCAAGCCCCATGAAATTCTCGATTTGCGCCGCCACACCATGGGTTACGTCAGCCAGTTCCTACGCGTCATTCCGCGCGTCCCGGCGTTGCAGGTCGTGGCCGAGCCGCTGCGCGCCCTGGGCGAGACGGCGGCCGCCGCCGAGCGCCGGGCGGGCGAGATGTTGGCGCGCTTCAACATTCCCGAGCGGTTGTGGCATCTGGCGCCCGCGACGTTTTCTGGCGGCGAGCAACAGCGCGTGAACCTGGCGCGGGGGTTCATCGTCGAATACCCGATCCTGCTGGTCGATGAGCCGACGGCATCGCTGGATAAGGCCAACCGCGATGTGGTGGTCGATGAGATCGGCCGGGCGGTTGCGCGGGGGGCTGCTGTGGTCGGCATCTTTCACGACGCCCTGGTGCGTGACGCGGCGGCGACCCGGGTGGTGAACCTGGCCGACGCGGGCATGGCCGCCTGATATGACCGCCGTCCAGGAACGCTACGGGATTTATTTCACGCCGGACCCGAAATCGTCCTTGTGGCGTTTGGGCTGTCACTGGTTGGGCCGTGACCCGGCCCGCCCGCAAGGCGGCCTGTTGCCGCCGCCGCCCGATATCGCCCTGGCGGGGTTGTCCGAGGATATTTGGTTCGCGGCCACGGCAGAGGCGCGGCGTTACGGCTTTCATGCGACCCTCAAGCCGCCGTTCGCCCTGGCCGAGGGGCGCGACCTGGCCGACCTGGATGGGGCCTTGGCCCGATTTGCCGCCGGCCGCAGGCCGTTCGTCGTGCCGCCGCTTGCCGTCCGCAGCTTGGATGGTTTTCTGGCTTTATGCCCTGCCGATGAGAGCTCGGAATTGGATGATCTGGCGGCGACCTGCGTGCGGGTGTTCGACGCGTTCCGCCGCCCACCCAGCGCGGCGGAGTTGCTGCGGCGACGGGCTCGTGACCTGACGCCGCGCCAGGACGCGCATTTGGAAACCTGGGGCTATCCATATGTGATGGAAGATTTCCGTTTTCACATGACGCTGACGGATCGTTTGGACGACGACATCGCCCTGCGCTTTCAGGCTGTGTTGGACGCTATTTTCAAGCCGGTGGCATCGTCGCCGTTGACCGTCGGCGGCGTCGCCCTATTCCGTGAGGCGGAGCCGGGTGCGCCGTTCGAGTTGCTGCGGCGGTATCTGTTTTCAGCGTCTTGAGCGGGCTGGATTCCGTTTCTTGATGACGGGGGCGTGCGGTCGGGCAGCCGAAGCAATCAGAAAAATTCGAGGACTTCAGGGGCATTCCGAAAAGCGTGTGGAGGAAAAACCCGACCGGTTTGACGCGCCATTTCGAACCTGCCGCGAAAGCGGTTTTTCATGGTTGATTTTCAACCTCTTGATCTGGCGGGTCGGAATAGTGTCCAATTGAAAAAGGTCGAAATTTCCATGCGCAGACAGGGATGGAAACAAGGCTGACGCGACGTTCACGGGCTTTGTTGTCCCCAGGATGACGAAAAAAAACCGTTGATCTTTCTTCATCAGAATGATCTTATTTTCGTCGTGGTATACCAAATGCCAAAGAGCTCAAAGAGCCGGGCATGTAGACCATATGTTTGGGAAGACACAGTGTTTGCAAAGACACTGACCAAGTGAACTGACAGGACCGTCCGATCCGGACGCCGCAAAAACAATAATTGGCGAAAGGACCGGGCATTTAACCGCCCACCGTCTTCGGCGTCTGCCGATGCCGATTGCGTGTAGGTGCTTTCAACAACTGGGAGGCCACCCATGAAGACTTTTGCCAAGAAGATGCTGGGCATCGGCGTTGCCGTTGGCCTGGCTTCCGGATTCACCACCGTCGCGGGTAAAGCCGCGCTGGCGTGGGAACCGGTGAAGCCGATCCAATTCGTCGTGATGGCGGGTAAAGGCGGCGGTGCCGACAAACTGGCCCGTCTGATCCAGTCCATCATCGAAAAGCACAAACTGTCGCCGAAGCCGGTGACGCCGATCAACAAGCCCGGTGGTTCCGGTGCTGAAGCCCTTGTGTACATGAAGAATCACAAGGACCCTGACCATGCCATCATGGTCACGCTGAACAGCTTCTACACCACGCCGATGCGTCAGCCGCGCCTTGAGGTCGATCCGATGACCTTTGCGCCGATCGCGCGCATGGCCGAAGACACCTTCCTGCTGTGGGTCCACAAGGACGCCGGTATCAAGACCGTCGACGAGTTCGTCAAGGCCGCCAAGGCCGATGGCAACAAGTGGATCATGGCCGGTACCGGTAAGGCTTCGGAAGACAACCTGCTGGCTGACTTCCTGAATGCCGCCTACGGCCTGAATATGAAGTACGTCCCGTACAAGGGCGGCGGTAAGGTCGCCAAGCAGTTGGCCGGTAAGCACGCCAACTCCACGGTGAACAACCCGTCCGAAGCCCTGGGCTTCTACGAAGCCGGCACGGTCGTGCCGCTGGCGTCGTTCACGGACAAGCGCCTGCCGATGTTCAAGGAGGTTCCGACCTTCAAGGAACTGGGTCAGGACTTCGTCTACTACATGCAGCGCTCCGTCGTCGGCGCGCCGGGCATGAGCAAGGACGCGCTCGCCTTCTACCAAGGCGTCTTCAAGAAGGTCTACGACACCGCCGAATGGCAGACCTACATCAAGAAGAAGAGCCTGCAAGGCGACCTGCTTCAGGGCGACGCGCTTGTCGACTACTGGAAGCGTGAAAACGAAGTGCATCGCAAGATGCTCGTCAAGATGGGTGCCATCAAAGGCTAAGTCCGTCTAGGTCAATTGAAGCGATAAATGGGGAGGTACCGTCATCATGCGTCGCGCTGAAATCATTACGGCTGTCTTGATGGCGGTCCTCTCTATCTACCTCATGGTCAAGAGTGCCGAATTGCCCATTGGCTGGATTCCCGGCGAGGGACCCGGCGGCGGCTTCTGGCCCTTCTGGCTGGCGGCATTCATGTTCGGCTCCACGGTTTGGATCGCGATCAACTGGTTCCGGCGGACAAGCCCGCCGTCCAAATCGGAAGATCCCTATCTGGACGCCTACGGCATGAAAATGTTCATTCTGGTCGGCGGCGGTATCGCGGTCATGATCGGGTTGGTCGAAATCATCGGCATGCACCTCGCGGCCGCGGTCTTCCTGATCTACTACATCCGCTTCCTGGGCGGTCATTCATGGAAGGTTACCCTGGGCATTGCCGTGCCCACGCCGGTCGTCACCTTCCTGTTCTTCGACATCGCCTTGCGCAAATTCCTGCCGACGGGGTTGATGGACCCCCTGTACATCCCGCTCTACGACTACTTCCTGTAATCCCGAAATTTCGGGCGTCCCGACGATAGGGACGAGAGCGGAAAAATCTCTGGTCTACAAAAGACCAGAAACCACGAAACAAGACGGGAGAGCCGACGATAGATCGGCCCCGTCCGGGGAAACAAAGTAAAGAACCATGGAACTTCTCGGTCTTTTGTCAGACGGATTTCTGGTCGCCTTCGAGCCCCTTAACCTCGGCTTGATCGTGCTCGGTGTCGTCGTTGGCCTGTTCGTCGGCGCCATGCCCGGCCTGGGTTCGGTGAACGGCGTTGCCATTCTGTTGCCCATGACTTTCCTGGTCCCGCCGACCTCGGCGATCATGTTCCTGGCGGCGCTGTATTACGGCGCCATGTACGGGGGCGCGATTTCGTCGATCACCCTGGGTATTCCCGGGGCCTCGACGGCGGTGGCGACAACCTTCGACGGGCGTCCGCTCGCCATGCAGGGCGAAGCCGACAAGGCGTTGATCGCGGCGGCCCTGGCGTCGTTCGCGGGGGGCACGATCTCGATCGTCCTGTTCACGCTGTTCGCGCCGCCTCTGGCCTCTGTCGCCCTCGATTTCGGCGATCCGGAAATCTTCTCTTTGATGATCTTGGCCTTTGCCACCTTCGTCGGTCTGTCCGGCGATGATATCGCGAAGACGATCTTCTCGATCTGTATCGGGATGGTGATGTCGGCCATCGGCTTCGACATTATCTCGGGCGAGCCGCGCCTGGTCCTGTTCGACCTGATCGGCTTCCAGTCCAAGATCAACTTCCTGGTCCTGGCGATCGGCATCTACGGCATCGGCGAGATGCTGTGGACGATCGAAGTCAGCCGCGGCGACAACATGATGACCAAGGTCACGGTCTCCGTTGAACGAGTCTTCAACAACCTGAAGATCATCTGGGGCACTTGGAAAGCTTGGTTCATGGGCTCTGTCCTCGGCTTCTTCGTCGGCATTCTGCCGGCGGCCGGGGCCACGCCGGGCTCGCTGATGGCTTACGGCGTCGCCAAGATGACTTCGCGCGAGCCGGAGAAATTCGGCAAGGGCGCGGTCGAGGGCGTGGTCGCGCCGGAAGCCGCCAACAACGCAGCCTCGACCGGTTCCATGCTGCCGATGTTGACCCTGGGTATCCCGGGGTCGCCGACCACGGCGGTGCTGTTGGGCGGCATGGTGATCTGGGGCCTGCAACCGGGGCCGCGCCTGTTCGTTACGGAAACGGAATTCGTCTGGGGCCTGATCGCGTCGCTCTATGCCGCGAACTTGTTCGCCGTGATCATCAACATCGCCTTCATTCCGCTGTTCCTGTGGTTCCTTCGGACGCCGTTCACGATCCTGGCGCCGTTGATCTTCGTGCTGTCGATGGTCGGTGGATTCGCGGCCACGGAGCGGATGTTCGACGTCTGGCTGATGCTGATCCTGGGCGTTGGCGGTTATCTGTTGCGCAAGCTCGATTACCCGGTGGCTCCGGCCGTCCTGGCGATCGTGTTGGGGCCCATCGCGGAACCGGCGCTGCGTCAGTCGCTGCTGATTTCCGGCGGTGACGTGATGGTGTTCTTCAACCGGCCGATCGCCGGACCGATCACCATCATCGCCTTGGTTCTGCTGTTCCTGCCGGCGTTCCAGTTCGTCTGGAAACGGTACGTGCGGGGCAAAAAGCCCGCTGTGGGGTAATGCGACTGGCCCGGCGATGCGGTTCGCGCATCGCCGGGCAGCGCGGGAGAAATATGGTCGATGTGAAAAGTTGGCTTGTGGTTCCTGGTGTATTGTATACCACAGTGAAAGCCGCTATACCCTCAAACATCCCGTCGGTGGGGTTATGGGAGGGCCAAGCCGACATCGCATGCAACATAGGGGAACTCCCGGGACGAGGTCATGGAAAGAGAAGCCGAAAGCATTACCGAAACGGATGGCGCGGGTGCGCCGGGACTGGTCGTACAGCCCATTGATGTGAACTTCTCGCTCAAGGACCGGATCTACGATTCCTTGAAGCAGGCGATCACCTCCATGAACATCTACGCCGAGGATGCCGAGCTTCGCCTGGATGAGCGCAAGTTGTCCGAACAGCTGGAAATCAGCCGCACCCCGATCCGCGAAGCCCTGGCCCGCCTGGAACAGGAAGGCCTGGTCCACATTGTTCCGCGCAAAGGGGTTTTCATCGTCCGCAAGACGAAGAAAGAGATCCTGGAAATGATCACCGTCTGGGCGGCGCTGGAAAGCATGGCCGCGCGCCTGGCGACGGAAGTCGCCTCGGACGAAGCGATCGCCGAACTGCGGACGATGTTCGCCGAGGTCGAGAGCGAAGAGGCCAAGGCGGCGATCGACGAGTATTCGTCAAAGAACATTCGGTTCCATCAGGCGATCCTGAAGCTCAGCGGCTGTCAGTTGATCCACGACATGGCCGACAATCTGTTCATTCACATGCGTTCGATCCGCGCCCGGACCATTTCCGAGGGCGATCGCGCGCGGCGGTCGGTGATCGACCACATGCACATTATCGAGGCGCTCGAAGCACGAGACGCCGAATTGGCTGAACGGTTGGTCCGGGAGCATTCCATGAACCTGGCCCGCCATATCGAAAAATACGTGGATTATCTGGATTAGGAGCACCCCAAACGGGGGCTTCTGGTCGCGACGAGAGGCGCCCGGCTTCAATCCGGCAGAAATCGCAAGGGAGAACAAGTAATGTCCAACACCGCAACCAACACCGCGGCACAAGAAGCACCCGAAGCCGGTGCGCTGACCGACGGTTTTCACCTCATCATCGATGCGCTGAAGCTCAATGACATCAACACCATTTATAACGTGCCGGGGATCCCGATCACGGATCTGGGCCGGATGATGCAGGCCGAAGGCATGCGGGTGTTGTCGTTCCGCCATGAGCAGCACGCCGGCTATGCCGCCGCCATCGCCGGCTACCTGACCAAGAAGCCGGGCGTCTGTCTGACCGTTTCGGCGCCGGGCTTCCTCAACGGCCTGACGGCCCTGGCCCATGCCACGACCAACTGCTACCCGATGATCCTGATGTCCGGTTCGTCCGAACGGGAGATCGTCGATCTGATGCAGGGCGATTACGAGGAAATGGACCAGCTCGCCATCGCCAAGCCGCTGTGCAAGGCCGCTTACCGCGTGCTGCACGCCGAAGACATCGGCATCGCCGTGGCCCGCGCCATTCGCGCCGCCGTCTCCGGCCGCCCGGGCGGGGTGTATCTGGATATTCCGGCGGCCCTGCTGGGCCAGACGATGGAAGCCGCCGCCGGTGCGGCGTCCCTGGTCAAGGTCATCGACCCGGCCCCGGCGCAGCTGCCGGCCCCTGATTCCATCGCCCGCGCGCTGGATGTTCTTAAATCGGCGGAAAAGCCCCTGATCATCCTGGGCAAGGGCGCGGCCTACGCTCAGGCCGACGAGGACGTTAAAGCGCTGGTCGAAAAATCGGGCATCCCCTACATCGCCATGAGCATGGCCAAGGGCCTGCTGCCGGACGATCATGATCTGTATGCCGGCGCCGCGCGCTCGTTGGTGTTGAAGGAATCGGACGCGGTCTTGCTGATCGGCGCGCGCCTCAACTGGCTTCTGAGCCACGGCAAGGGCAAGCAATGGGGCACGGCGCCGAAGAAGTTCGTGCATATCGATATCGAGCCCAAGGAAATGGATTCCAACGTCGAAATCGCGGCCCCGGTGGTCGGCGATATCGCGTCCTGCGTGAAGGCGCTGCTGGACGGCATGGGCGGCGATTGGAAGGCCCCGCCGGCTGCCTGGACCGATGCAGTCAAGGCCAAGCGTGACGCCAACGTCGAGAAGATGGCGCCGCGCCTGCAGAACAACAACGTGCCGATGGATTACCACGGCGCGCTGGGTGCCTTGAAGAAGGTCGTCGCCGCCAACCCGGAAATGATCCTGGTGAACGAAGGGGCCAATACCCTGGATTTCGCCCGCTCGATCATCGACATGTTCAAGCCGCGCAAGCGCCTGGACGTCGGCACCTGGGGCGTCATGGGCATCGGCATGGGCCAGGCCATCGGCGCCGCCGTGGAAACGGGCAACCCGGTGCTCTGCATCGAAGGTGACTCGGCCTTCGGGTTCTCGGGGATGGAGATCGAAACCATCTGCCGTTACGACCTGCCGGTCTGCATCGTGGTGTTCAACAACGGCGGCATCTACCGCGGCACCGACGTCAACCCGACGGGTGGCAAGGATGTGGCGCCGACCGTGTTCGTCAAGGACGCGCGTTACGACACGATGATGGAAGCCTTCGGCGGCGTCGGCGTCAACGCCACCTCGCCGGACGAATTGCTGCAGGCCGTGACCGAAGCCTTGAAGTCGGGCAAGCCGACCCTGGTCAATGCCGTGATCGATGAAAACGCCGGCACGGAAAGTGGCCGTATCGGCAATCTCAACCCGCAAAGCGTCGTGTCCAAGAAGTAATCGCCACGGCCACGCAACCCGTTAAAAAAAGGAACGCACGATGAAAGCTCTCGAAGGCGTCAAGATTCTGGACATGACCCATGTGCAGTCGGGCCCGACCTGTACGCAGCTGTTGGCCTGGTTCGGGGCCGACGTGATCAAGGTCGAACGTCCGGGCGTCGGCGACGCGACCCGCAAGCAACTGGTCGATGTGCCGGGCGCGGACTCGCTCTACTTCACCATGCTCAACCACAACAAGCGCTCGGTGACCCTCAACACCAAGTCCGACGAAGGCAAGGCGATCTTCACCAAGCTGATCGAACATTGCGACGTGATGGTCGAAAACTTCGCGCCGGGCGCGCTCGACCGCATGGGTTTTTCCTGGGAAAAGATCCAGGAGATCAACCCGCGCATGATCTACGCTTCGGTCAAGGGCTTCGGCCCCGGCCCGTACTCGGAATGCAAGGTCTATGAAAACGTCGCGCAATGCGCCGGCGGTTCAGCCTCGACGACCGGCATGCTGGGCGAAACGCCGATGGTCACGGGCGCGCAAATCGGCGATAGCGGCACGGGTCTGCACCTGGCGCTGGGTATCGTCACGGCGCTGTATCAGCGGACCCATTCCGGCAAGGGCCAGCGGGTCGAATGCGCCATGCAGGACTCGGTCCTGAACCTGTGCCGGGTCAAGCTGCGCGACCAGCAGCGCCTGAAGGCCGGTCCGCTCAAGGAATATTCCCAGTTCGGCGAAGGCATTCCCTTCGGCGAAGCGACGCCGCGCGCCGGTAACGATTCCGGCGGCGGTCAGCCGGGCCGGATTCTGAAGTGCAAGGGTTGGGAACAGGACCCCGACGCCTATACCTACTTCATCACCCAGGCCGCGGTTTGGAAGAACATCTGCGACGTCATCGGTAAGCCCGAGTGGAAGGAAGACCCGGAATGGGCCACGCCGGAAGCGCGCCTGCCGAAGCTGAACGAAATGTTCGAAACCATCGAAGCTTGGACCATGACCAAGACCAAGTTCGAGGTCATGGAAATCTGCAACCCGCTCAACATCCCCGTCGGCCCGATTCTGTCGATGAAGGAAATCGCCGAGGAACAGAGCCTGCGTGACACCGGCACCGTGGTCGAAGTCGACCATCCGGAACGCGGCCCGTACCTCACGGTCGGCAACCCCATCAAGCTGTCCGATTGCCCGGCCGATGTCGTGCGGTCGCCGCTTCTGGGTGAGCACACGGAACAGATCCTGGCCGAGATCGGCATGAGCGCGGAAGAAATCGAAGCCGCGAAAACGGGTGGCGCGGTCTAAGGCCGCGTCCCAGCCCAACACAAAAAGACCAAGGGAGGACCCCCATGCGTTTGATCCTTAACGGCCAACAGGCTTTCGGCAAGGCCACGTTGGAAGCGATCCTGAACAAGGGCGAAGACGAAATCGTCGGCGTGTTCTGCGCGCCCGACAAGGAAGGCAAGCCCGTCGACCCGGTGAAGGAATTCGCCGTGGAAAAAGGCCTGCCCCTGTTCCAGCCGCCGAACTACACCGATCAGGAAGTCTTGGACCACATGCGGTCGCTGAAGGCCGACCTGATGGTCATGGCCTACATGATCATCTTCGTTCCCGAAGAAGCCCGCGACATTCCGACCCACGGCTCGATCTGCTTCCACCCGTCGATGCTGCCCAAGCACCGCGGTCCGTCGTCGATCAACTGGCCGATCATCGGCGGCGCCACGGAGACGGGTATCTCGATTTTCTGGCCGGATGACGGTCTGGACGAAGGCTTCATCCTGCATCAGGACAAAGTCGCCATTGGCCCCGACGACACCCTGGGCGATGTTTATTTCGGCAAGATTTTCGACCGTGGCGTCGAAATGATGCTGGAAGCCATCGCCATGGTGAAGGCGGGCAACCCGGCGAAAGTTCCTCAGAACGAAGACGAAGCGACCTACGAATCCTGGTGCCGCAAGAAGGACA